>CAZJNL010000284.1:0-6486 GCA_964546515.1 uncultured Oscillatoria sp. | reverse complement strand
TGCGGAACTGGTGGCGGCGAATCTGTCCAACACCAACCTGAATGACACCCGCTTAGTGGGTGCCGACTTGAGCGACGCCAACCTAGCTGGAGCGAACCTGACTGCCGCCAACTTGCTGAATGCCAACCTGAGTGGGGCCAACCTGAGTGGGGCCAACTTGAGTGGGGCCAACCTGGCCAATGCCAGACTCGACGGTGCCATTGGACTCATACACGACCCTCAAGGCGGGAGTTACCGGCACGAGTCGCCGCGCTCAGGCGTGCCGCAGTCAGCGCCGTCTTACGCCAGTTTTTCCCAACCCAGTCTTTATCGCTCAAATTCGCCCACTTAGGGCTGTCACCTCCGGGATTGCCCTGAGCTGCCTACTTTGTCAGAACCGCCAGCGCTCGCTCAACCGCTTGCAAAGCGCCGTCTACTTCAGCTGCTGTGACCGTCAGCGGCGGGACAAACCGCACCACCTTGGGGCCGGCTGGCACCAGCAGCAAGCCCTCCGCCATCGCCGCTTTCACCACATCAATCGAGGTCAGCTGGCTGTTCGAGCTATCGGGTTCCTCAGAAGATCCCAGCTCCATACCATTAATTAAACCCCAGCCCCGCACCTCGGCAATCCGGTCGGGAAATTTGTCGGCAATTGCAGACAAACCGGCTCGCAGTTGCTCGCCCCGCTCCCGCACATTAGCCAGCAGGTTTTCCCGCTCCAGCGTCTGGCACACAGCGAGCGCCACCGCACAGGCGAAGGGATTGCCGCCAAAAGTGCTGGCGTGATCTCCCGGTTTGAAGACATCGCAGAAAGACTTGCACAGCAGGGCACCGATGGGAATCCCCCCACCCAGTCCTTTGGCAGAGGTGAAGACATCTGGCTCAACGCCCAGATTCTCGTAGCCCCACAGCTTGCCGGTGCGCCCCATGCCAACTTGCACTTCATCCAGAATCAGCAGAATGCCCTTTTCGTCGCAGATTTGCCGAATCCGCTGGAAGTAAGCAGCCTCTCCCGGACGGACGCCGCCTTCCCCTTGCAACGCTTCCAGCAGAATGCCGGCAACCCGCCGCTCATCTTTATCCAGCTCGGCAATCGTAGCTTCCAGCGCTTCAATATCGCTGTACGGCACATAGTGGAACCCCGGCACCAAGGGGTCAAAGTGCTTCTGGTACTTCGGCTGGCCGGTGGCGGTAATCGCCGCCAGAGTCCGCCCGTGGAAACTGGCGTGCGCCGTCAAAATCACCGGATCTTTGATGTTTAAAACCGTGTGGGCGTATTTTCTGGTGAGTTTTATCGCCCCTTCATTCGCTTCCGCGCCGGAGTTGCAGAAAAACACCCGCTCCGCACAGGAATGCTCTACGAGCCACTGGGCCAGCTGGCCTTGCACGGGGATGTAGTAAAGATTGGAAACGTGGTGCAGGGTTTGAATTTGGCGCGTGACGGCTTCCACCAGAGCTGGGTGAGCGTGTCCCAAAGTACAAGTGGCAATACCGGCCACAAAGTCGAGATATTCTCGTCCTTCTGTGTCCCAAACGCGGCAGCCGGCACCGCGCTCTAGGGCCAGGGGAAATCGCCCATAAGTGGCCATTACGCAGCTGTCAAAGCTGTCTGGACTGAACGGTGCCGGCTGCTCCTGCACAGCCGCTTCACTAACGGCGGCTACAGGTGTCTTTTCAATCAGGGTTTCTGGACTCACAGATTGCTCCTGTTCTGCTGAATTCTGAAGCTGGGTTCAACTACACTCGATCTTAGGTCAGTCCAGCTGACATCCTCTCCGGCTTAACACAATCTCAATCTGTATGTGTCGCTGCAAATCCGGGCAAGGCAACAAGTGTCAATTGAGATTGTGCGGGCTGCGGCACCCAGTTCTCCGGAGGCTTACGAGCCTCGCAGGCGTGCTATATATCAGTTGTCAGGAACTGAGCGAAATTGCACTGGCGGACGAAAATCGGCTTGTACACGGAATTTAAATCGGGATGCACAGCATGTTATTCACGGGAAAAGCAGCCCAGTGGTTTTTGCCGCAACCGTTTCTCCTCACCGGACCCATCAGCGGAGCGGCGCTCCAGCATCAAGAAAAGGTGGCGGAGCTAGTCACCGTCCTGATTATCCTCTTGCTCGTAGCCACCGGCGTCGCCCTGCTGTCCCGCCTGCTTCGCGTTCCCTACGTTACCGGTTTGGTATTGGCCGGTCTGGCCATTACAGAGCTGCTACCCCGGCGCATCGGTTTAGATTCTTCCCTGATTTTTAATCTATTTATGCCGGTGCTGCTGTTTGAAGCGGCCATTAATACCGACATCAGCCGCCTGCGAAGCACGATCCTGCCCATTTCTCTCCTCGCTGGGCCAGGGGTGGTGATTGCTTCCGGCGTGACGGCGGTGCTGTTAAAATTCGGACTGGGGCTAGCGTGGATACCCGCCCTGCTGGTTGGGGTAATTCTGGCGATTACGGACACCGTTTCAGTGATTGCTGTCTTTCAGGAAGTGCCGGTGCCGTCTCGCCTCTCCACCATCGTTGAGGGAGAGAGCCTTTTCAATGATGGGGTGGCTCTGGTTGTGTTCAGCCTGATTTTGCAAGTCCAGGAGACTGGTTACCTGACATTCCTGGACGGGCTGCAAAACCTGTTTGTGGTTATCGTGGGCGGAACCCTAGTCGGTCTAGCCCTGGGCTACTTGAGTTCAGCCTTATTTACCCAGTCCGACGATCCCCTCAGCAGTATTTTGCTGACGGTGGCGGTAGCGCTGGGCGCTTTCCAGATTGGGCAATTTCTCCAGGTGTCAGGCGTGGTGGCTGTGGTGGTGGCGGGGCTGATTGTGGGAAATCTCGGGCTTTCCCGGAGTGTTTCGGCGTCGAGTCGGGTGACGCTGCTGAGCTTCTGGGAATATGCTGGCTTTGGGGTGAATACCTTTATCTTCCTGCTGATTGGCTTAGAAATTGACCTGCTGACCCTGTGGCGAACGCTGCCCGCCGTACTCTTGGCCATTCTGGCTTACCAAGTCGGGAGAATCCTCTCGGTTTACCCCCTGCTGGCAGTGGTGCGCTGGTTTGACCGTCCAGTCCCCCTGCGCTGGCAGCACGTCCTGTTTCTCGGCAATATCAAAGGCTCTCTCTCAATGGCTCTCGCCCTGAGTTTACCTGCGACCCTAACCGGACGGGGGGAACTGATTGCTTTGGTGTTTGGTACAGTGCTGCTTTCCCTGATTGGCCAAGGGGTGAGCTTGCCCTGGCTGGTAAAGCAGTTGCAAATTTCTCACCTGTCAGCCTCTGACCAGCAAATTGAGGAGTTACAAGCCCAACTCATGGCAGCCAAGGCAGCGCAGGACGAACTGGACAGCCTGCTGAAGGCAGGGGTGTTGCCCAAGTCCGTCTATGAAGAGATGCGAGCCGCCTATCAAGTGCGAGTGGCTCGCTCAGAAAAGGCGCTCAGGGACTTCTACAACCGCCGTCCGGAGCAATTGATGAGCGGCGACCGAACCAAACTCGATGCCATTCGGCGGCGCTTGCTGCTAGCAGAAAAAGGAGCCCTCAACGAGGCTCTGCGAAAGCGGATTCTCTCACAGGAAGTGGCGGGAAAACGCTTGCAGGCTATCAATGAGCAACTTTTAGGATTGGAGGATGACTAATCGCCGCCCTGGATAAAATCAATCATTTGGTGCAATGACCCCGGTTTGGTTACGATCAGCACGGTTGAGTGGGGTTCGAGTACCGTACTCCCATTGGGAATCACCAAATCTGTATGGGGATGGGGCTGATAGCCAATAATCAAAGAACCCTGGGGAAACCTGGAGTCTTGGGCAATTTGAGCCAAGCTGCGACCCACCACATGGCCCTGACTGGGGATGGAGAGTTTGAGCACTTCAATCTGACCTTGCTCAAAATGCATCATCGATTCGACTTGGGGATATTCGATGGCATTCACCATCGTAGAAACAGCCAGCTCTACTGTACTGATGATGTGGTGCGCCCCTGCAATCCGATAGGGCTGCTCGAAATCCCGGTGGCGCATGCGAGCCAGAATGTGAGAGACGCCGTAGTGCTTGGCTAGGGTCACCATCGCCAGATTCAGGGCGTCATCCCGCAAAACCGCCGCTAAGGAGTTTGCTTTGCGAATGCCTGCTTCCAGGAGCACCTCCGTACTGACGGCGCTGCCTTCAAAGGCCATTACCCCTACTTGTTCGCGGGCGTAACGGCAGGCTGCTGGATCGATGTCGATCAGGGCCACTGTATGTCCCAGTTCGACCAGCCTTTGCGCTAAATTTAGGCCAACGAGCCCGGCTCCACCAATGAGTACATACATAGCTGACTTTTTTCTGCCCGCGCTGAATTGAAGAGGCGTTATCCTTCTATTGTCTATTATCATTTTTTGGCCCGCAAGCTGCCACTTAAGTGAACCCTGCCGATATCTTTAAATCTCACGCTGACATTGAGCGCCAGTACCGGCGCATTCGCAAGGAGTTAATTGCGGGTGCGATTGGCTTCTCAAGTCTGATTTGGCTTGGCACGTTATGGTACTGGCGGGTCGAGGGATGGCCCTGGCTAGACTCCATTTACATGACGGTGAGCACCCTAGGAACCGTTGGTTTTGGAGAGATTCACCCCCTCGGGAACCGGGGCCGTTTGTTTACAATCGCCCTTATTTTGATGGGGCTGTTCAATATCGGTTATGTTGTGAACCGATTTACAGAAGCCCTGATTCAGGGTTACTTTCAACAAGGAATCGTATTACAGCGACAGCGACGCTTGATCCAAACTTTATCTGGCCATTATATTCTCTGCGGGTTCGGTCGCACTGGCCGTCAAATTGCCTTGGAATTCAAGGCAGAAGGTATCCCGTTTGTGACTATCGACTCTGACGTCGAACAAATCCAGGTGGCTCAGCAGCTGGGTTATACTGTTTTTCAAGGCGATGCCACCCTAGACGCCACCCTGCTCGAAGTCGGGATTGAGCGAGCGGTCTGCTTGGTGGCGGCGCTGCCTTCTGATGCGGAAAATCTTTATACTGTTCTGTCTGCTAAGACGCTCAATCCCAGAGTGCGGGCCATCGCCCGCGCCAGTACCGAAGAAGCCGTGCAAAAGCTACAGCGCGGCGGTGCTGATGCCGTCGTCTCGCCTTATATCACCGGCGGCAAGCGCATGGCGGCTGCGGCGCTCAGACCCCAAGTGATGGACTTTGTGGATGGGATTATCACCGGCGCAGATCGCTCTTTCTATCTGGAAGAGTTTCGCATTGACCCGCAAACCTGCCCTTATGTGGGTCAAAGTCTGCGAGACGCAAAGCTGCGCTCCCAGTCCGGTGCCCTGGTTCTGGCGATTCGCCGCGCCGATGGCACCCTCATCGGTGGCCCAACTGCCGACACTCAATTAATGCCGGCAGACTCTTTAATCTGCATGGGCACAGCTGAGCAACTCCGCTTGCTCAATCAGATCCTCGGGCCCATGCAGTCGAACCTGCTGCGCTTGCCCAAGCAAGCCCCCTCGGCAGAGTGATGCCTTTTGTCAATTACGTTTAATCATTTATTATTTATTTATCTCGCTTTTTTCTCCCTCTGTGCGTATTGGCGGTTTAACATTAAAATTAATCAACCGGATGTTAAGCCGCTAGCAGCTGACCGCTAGTTGTCAATCTCCGCGCCTTAGATATTGCCAATCACCAATTAACTCTTAGCGTTCAGCTGCTAGCCACTCCTCAACACAGCTTCAAGGCGCTCACCGGCACGTCATCCCAGGAACTGACCGTGCGCATTCTGGCCATCCAACCGCTCGCCTTTTGGCCGTCGGTCAAATTGCTCTCGAATGACTCGTGGCATTCTTGGGCCTCAGATTCACTGCAGCAGGCAATGCAAGCGTAAAGGATACCAGACGGATCGATCTGTTCGTTTAGCCAAATAGTCATAATCACCCTCTCAAACTTTTAATTGGGGAATTCCCTGGATAAGCAGTTATGCTTAGTTTTATCAAAAAGTCAGCGCTCATGGCAAGAGGAAGTTACTATATTTAACAAGTCTTCAGAATCCGTTGTCTAAACCATTACTAAACTTTAACGGATGTCTGCCGGCGGCACCAGGCAGGGATTCCCCGCCTTTGGCCTTTGGCTGTTGCAGGCGGGACTGGAGATGGGCCGTGATTTGGGGATTTGGGGATTGGCCCGCACTTCCGTGTTGCCCCAATTCCTGTGATGGAAGCAGGTTCGCCAGACCGCTGTCCCAAATTATTCCAGTTATAGCAGTTTTCACCCTCAGTGGAATACAGCCCGTGTCTGGAAATGTGCTATTATCCCTAGGGTGAGGATTTCGGTTTGTCAGAATTCCTAGCAGGGATTGAAAGATAAAGATAATTAGGCCGGTTAAAATAAAGTTTAAATTACTGGATGCTAGAAACCAGGAAACTTTAAGAAACCTGGTTTCTCAGGTTCTTGAGTGGTTGCGGTGTTTTTGGTCGGTTGGGGTACTGTCCAGTTAAGCCGCGACAGTGTGTGGAATCCAGGGCTAAGGAAGAAGAAAGAAGCA
>CAZJNL010000283.1:0-6504 GCA_964546515.1 uncultured Oscillatoria sp. | reverse complement strand
TGCGTTACGCTTACTAGGGTGCGTTCGGCATTTATCCCTATTTCCGCACAGCAGTCAGGCTATCGCCTGCGTTACGCTTACTAGGGTGCGTTCGGCATTTATCCCTATTTCCGCACAGCAGTTAGGTGAGCGCATGCGGAACGCACCCTACTTTCTAAACACCACCCCTCACCCCCCTCACACATATGTCAGAACTCAAAATATTGGTAGTGGAAGACGAGGCTATTATTGCTGAAGACATCGCCTACCACCTGGAAAAAATGGGCTATGCCGTGGTGGATATTGTTGCCACAGGAGAAGAGGCCATTGAAGTGGCCACCACCACCCACCCCGACTTGGTGTTGATGGACATCATGCTGCAAGGAGAGATGGACGGTATAGAAGCAGCCCAGCAAATTCGCACTGAACTGAGTATTCCTGTGGTTTACCTGACAGCAAATGCTGACGAAAGTACCCTGCAACGGGCTAAAGTTACAGGGCCTTTTGGCTATGCAATTAAACCTTTTAAAGAGAAAGAACTGCGGGCGACGATTGAAATAGCCCTCTCGCGCCATCAGGCTGAGTTAGAAGTGCAAACAGCCCTGGCTGCAGCCGAAGCCAGCCGCCGAGAAGCTCTGGATATTAGCGAACGGAAATCCCAATATGTCTCGATGGCGTCTCACGAGTTCCGCACTCCTCTATCGGTGATTAAATTTTCTGCGGTAATGCTGCGAGATTACGGGGAGAAATTGAGTGAGGAGAAAAAGCAGAAGTATCTCCAGCGCATCCAAACTGCCACGGACAGCATGAACCATTTATTAGAAGAGGTGTTAACTCTGGGGCGGGCTGAGTCTGGCCAACTCAAATTTAACCCTGCGCCTCTGGATGCGGTGAGTTTTTGCCAAGAGTTGGTAGAGTCCCTGCAAATGAGTGTCGGCGCTCAGCACACCCTGATTTTTACAAGTAGTGGGGATTGCGCCAGCGCCTGTTTGGATGAGAAGCTGCTTTGGCATATTCTCAACAACCTGCTCTCCAATGCTATTAAGTATTCACCCAAAGGCAGCACTGTCTTTTTCACTCTCTCCTGCGAAGAGAGCAGGCTTTCTTTACAAGTGAAAGACCGGGGAATTGGCATTTCAAAATCAGACCAGCAGCGCCTGTTTGACCCGTTTCATCGCGCCTCTAATGTCGGGAATATTCCGGGGACTGGACTGGGTTTAGCCATTCTTAAAAAGGCTGTGGAATTGCACGGTGGCCAGATTGAAGTAGAGAGTGAAATCGGAAAGGGAACCGCGTTTACTGTCACCCTGCCTCTGCCAGCGATTTCTTAATTTTTCTGGGCGTTCAGTCAACTTTAAACTTACTTCTATAGCGCTTCTCAGTTATACAAGGTACAGCTATAGCGGTTAGAAATGATTTGTGAACCCTGTGTTTGGCCAGAAACCCGGTTTCTTTGAGAAACCGGGTTTCTCCGCTTTCACAACTCAAATATAAACGCTATATATGCGAGTTTTTTAGTTATATTTAGGGGTCACACCGGCTCTCATCCGGATGCAGTGCGGGCCCGCTCATGGGGCTGAAGGCGGTGGCGCCGGTGGCGCGGCGTGCGCAGTGGCGTGTCCCTCTTCCCCTGAAACCGGCACCCTCTGCCCCTTCACTGTTTATTGGGGGCAATCAACCCAACGGGATCTAACCGGCTTTCTAGCACTCGGCCCAATTGCCCGCATTCAACCCCAGTTGAGATAGCGCCACTGTTCATGAAAAACTTCACATAGCTGTGGCCCACCCCCCTGCCAACTTTTTTGACAGTTGACGGGATGGAAAAATGTATATAATTCTACTGAATTCCATTAGCAAAACGCGCTAAATTCCAGCCTTCTGGGAAAAAAGGAGACTTTTGGGGCCCAGCTCGCGGCCCGGATAGCTGTAAATTCCCGGAAATGAGAATCCAGTAAATTTCCCATCACAGGCAGAGAATTTTTAAGTTTTGCTAAAAATAACACCGGCACGATCGTACAGCCACCGGCAGTCTAAAACAGCGCCGCAGGTCGAGCAGGCAGTCACACCTCGAAGCAGCAGCTATGCAACCTCACGACTTTCTCCCCAGTCCGCCATCCCTAGAGCTTGCCACTGACCGACACCCGCTCACCGTCCCCCCAGACACCCCGGTAACAGAAATAGTGGCGCTGCTCAGCCACAGGCGGGGCCAAAGCTGCCCCCTGCCCAGCACCCGATGCCCCGCGCCAGATGGCAAAGCCGGCCTGCCTAGCGCCACCTGCGTGCTGGTGATGCGGGGTTCCCACCTGGAAGGCATCTTCACCGAACGGGATCTTGTCAAACTGGCGGCAGCCGGTGGCAACCTCACGGGAATTGCGGTGGCGGATGTGATGGTATCGCCGGTGATTTCCCTGAAACGAGCCCCTGACCAGAATATATTCGCAGCCGTGGCCCTGTTGCGCCAGCACCGCATCCGCCACCTGCCGGTGGTGGGCGAGCGGGGCCAGCTGGTGGGGCTGGTGACCTCAGAAACCATTCGCGCCTGCCTCGATCCGGTGAATCTCCTCAGGGTGCGGCAGGTGGCGGAGGTGATGGCCACCCACGTCGTTACCGCACCGCCCACCGCTTCCCTGCAGCGCGTCGCCTCCCTGATGGCCCAACATCTGGTCAGCTGCGTGGCGATCGTACAGGTGTGGGGCGATGAGAACTCGGATTTGACTGTCCCGGCAGGCACGATCACCGAAGGGGATCTCGTGCAGTTTCAGGCGCTGCAGATCCCTTTGGCTCAGACGCGGGCGCAACAGGTGATGAGTGCGCCGGTGTTTTGCGTCAGCCCAGAGGATTCCCTGTGGGAGGCGCAACAGCAGATGCAGCGCCGGTATGTGGGGCGGTTGGCCGTGACCGGCAAGCGGGGAGAGCTGCTGGGCATCGTCACCCGCACCAGCTTGCTGCGCTGCCTGGAGCAGGTGGAAATCTACAGCACCGCCCACACCTTGCAGCAACAGGTTTCCCAGCTGCAAGCCGAAAAACTTGAACTGCTCCTTGGCCGCAATGCTGAGCTGGAGGTGCGGGTGAGAGAGCGCACCGCCGAGCTGCAACAGCAGGCTGAGCGAGAGCGCCTTTTGGCAGCGGTTGCCTCTCGCATTCGCCAATCCCTCAACCTGCAAGACACTTTCAACACCACCGTCACCGAAGTGCGGCAGCTCCTGCAGTGCGACCGGGTGCTAGTGTACAAGCTCGATAGCAGCACCTCTGGCACCATCGTTGCGGAATCGGTCGCCCCGGGCTGGATAGTGGCGCTGGGCAGCCACATCCAAGAACCCTGTTTGAGTCTGGGGGCAACAGGAGAAGAGTACCGCAAGGGACGCAAGCGAGCGATTCCCGATATCTACACGGCAGGGCTTGCCGATTGCCACTTGCAGCTGTTAGAGCGCTTTCAGGTGCGAGCCAATCTGGTTGTGCCCATTTTAATAGAAGACGCTCAGCAGCAGCCAGATGCCTCCCCCATCGAACAGCTCGCGCCGGCAATCCACAATTCTCTGTGGGGATTGCTGATTGCCCACCAGTGCGGCCAGCCTCGCCAGTGGCAAGCGCCAGAGCTGGATTTGCTCGACCGGCTGAGCGTGCAGATCGGCATCGCCATCCAGCAAGGGCAGCTGTTTGAGCGAACCCGCTCGGAACTCGCCAGCCGGCTGCGGGCAGAAGCGGCATTGCGGAAATCCGAAGAACAGTACCGGCTCCTGTTTGAGAGCAACCCCAATCCCATGTGGGTCTATGACATCGAAACGCTCTCGTTTCTGGCAGTGAATCAAGCCGCCATCTCTGATTACGGCTATACGCGAGAAGAGTTTCTGGGGATGAGCGTTGCTGACATCCGCCCTCCCGAAGAGATTGCCAAATTTCGGGAGGCGGTCTCAAAATCCCCACACAGCCTGTACAAGCTGGCTGTTTGGAAGCACAAAAAGAAAGATGGGACGATTATTTCGGTTGAGATTACCTGCAATCCCATAACTTGGTCAGGAAGGCCAGCCAGAGTTGTTTTGGCAAACGATATTACCGAGCGCCAACGGGCACAAGAGGCGCTGCGCCAGAGCGAGCGCCGGTATGCCACCCTGGCAGAAGCCGCACCCGTGGGGATTTTCCGCACGGATGCCCGGGGCAGGTGCGTGTACGTCAACGAGCGCTGGTACGAAGTTGCCGGCATCACTGCAGAGGAGTCCTTGGGAACCGGCTGGTTGAGGAGTTTGCACCCCGACGACAAAAAGCGCCTCTGGCGGGAATGGCATCAAGCTGTGCGCGAACATCTGCCTTTCCGTTCCGAGTACCGGCTCGTGCGTCCCGATGGGTCGCTTGTCTGGGTATTTGGCCAAGCAGTCCCCGAAAAAGACAGCAGCGGAGAAATTATCGGCTACATCGGCACCATCACCGACATCAGCAAGCGCAAGCTGGCAGAAGAAGCGCTGCACAATCTGGTGGCGGGAACCGCTGCAGTCACGGGGGAAGACTTCTTCCCGGTGCTGGTGCGCCATCTAGTCCTAGCCCTGGGTGTGCCTCACGCCCACGTGACAGAAAAGGTCGGCGAGCGATTGCAAACCAAGGCTTTCTGGTCGAATGGCCAATTGCAGCCCGCCTTAACCTTTGACATCAGCGGCACTCCCTGCGAAGTTACCCTCGCGCAGGGAATCTACAGCTGTCAGGAGCGGGTGCTGCAGCACTTCCCAGACGCGCCAGTTTTGACCCTTCTTGGGGCTGTGAGCTACTTGGGAGTGGCGCTCGCCGACAGTGAGGGCCAGCCCATTGGGGTTCTTTCCATTCTAGACACCCACAAGCTCGCCGAGCCGCCGCAAGCGCAGGCAATTCTCAGGGTTTTTGGGGCGCGGGCGGCGGCGGAGCTGGAGCGGCAGCGAGCCTCCAAGGCACTGCAACAGCTCAATGAACACCTGGAACTCCGAGTCACAGAGCGGACAGTTGAATTAGCGGATGCCGTCAGGCAGTTGCAGCAGGAGATTGTGGAGCGCAAACAGGCGCAAACAGAACTGCTTTTAGTGAAAGAGCGACTGCAATACCTGCTTTCCTCCAGCCCTGCGGTGATTTACAGCCGCAAGACTGAGGGGGATTGGGGGGCAACTTTCATCAGCGACAGCTCTGCGGCGCTGCTGGGATACGAAGCCAGAGAATTCTTGTCAGATTCCAGTTTTTGGCTCAAACACTTCCATCCCGAAGACGCTGCCAAGTTGCAGGCCGAAATGCCATCCGTGTTTGAGCGCGGGCATCACACCCACGAATACCGGTTTCTTCACAGGGACGGAGTGTATCGCTGGATGCGGGATGAATTCCAGCTGGTTAGGGATGCGGCTGGGAATATCCTGGAGATTGTCGGTTCGATTGCAGACATCACCGATCGCGTGCTGGCTGAGGAGGCAGCGCGGCAGCAATTGGAGCGGGAGCGCCTGGTGGTGGGGATTGCCCAGCGCATCCGGGAGTCTCTCGATTTGGAGGCGATTCTCAACACAGCCGTCGCTGAAGTGCGGCTGCTGCTAGCAGCAGACCGGGTTTTGGTCTACCGGGTTTGGCCCAATGGCAGCGGCAGCGTCATCGCCGAAGCTGTCGCTCCGGGCTGGACTCAAGTTTTAAACATTATTTTCCCGGAAGAAGTTTTTCCGGCGCAAAGCCAGGAGCAATATGTCCGGGGACGGGTCTGCGCCCTCGCCGACCGGGACAGCGGCGAAGTCTCGCCCTGTATGGTGGAGCTGATGGAACAGCTGGAAGTAAAGGCTAAGCTGGCTGTGCCGATTGTCCAGCAGGGCACCCTTTGGGGATTGCTGATTGCCCACCAGTGCGCTCATCCCAGGGAGTGGCAGCCCTGGGAAATTCAGCTGCTCGAGCAACTGGCTACCCAACTGGCAATCGCTATCGGCCAATCGGAACTCTACAAGCAGTTACAGGTAGAGCTGGGCGAGCGCAAGCAGGCAGAGGCGCAGCTCAAAACTGCTAAGGAGCAGCTCCAAGCGGTTCTGGATGCCGTGCCCGGGTTTGTTTCTTGGGTGAGCTCGGACTTGCGATACCTCGGCGTTAACCAGCACCTGGCGGCTAAGTTTAATCTCACCCCAGAAGACTTTGTCGGTCAGCAACTTGGCTTCCTGGAAACCCGCCCAGATTTTGCTGAAGCGATGCGCCAGTTTTTTGTCGGTCAGGCTACCGCCACCAGCCAAGTCTTTGACGTGCTTTTCCAGGACGCCACCCGAAATTACTTGATTGTGGCGCAGAAGTACCAGCAAGGCACCACCGCTGTTTTTGTGGGAATTGACATTACTGAGCGCAAACAAGCCCTTGAGCAGCTGAAAGCCTCGTTGCAGGAAAAAGAACTCCTGCTCAAGGAAGTTCACCACCGGGTCAAAAACAACTTGCAGGTGATCTGCAGTATCTTCTCGCTGCAGTCGCAGTATCTTGAAGACCCGCAGATCCTCTCTGTTCTGGAAGACAGCCAGAATCGCATTCGCTCGATGGCCCTGATCCATGAAAAACTTT
>CAZJNL010000282.1:0-6516 GCA_964546515.1 uncultured Oscillatoria sp. | reverse complement strand
GATAAATCGCGTCTCTACAAGAGATTTGCAATACCGATGCCGGCGGACTAGATATCATTCTATAATGACTGGAAATTGTTGTGGTTGTTTGATGTTTTTAGGTGGAGTCAGGTTGCTGCGAGCGAGCGCAACAGAGATTGCTTTCCCATATAATAAGAACAAGTGGCTGGTTTTTCCTCAGAAGAGGGGAAGTGACTCTGGCAGTCCTTTTGTCTGTGCGGAGCGCGACTTGCAGTTGCCTGGACAGTGGGCGACCGCACCGGCAGCGCCATCTTGGCCCAATGCTAAAGTAGTGCCGAATCAACCCACATGGACTCAGTATATCTTGACAAAAATTCCAAAGTATGAGTGTAGGGATGGCTTAACCGAGCTGTTCTCTCAGAGCCGCCAGCTACGCTATCTATAGCGCAGGCCAATTTCACGACCTCCTAAAAAAATTAGCGAACCGCCTGGTGTTAAATCGACCTTCGCTGACTCTATAATGGAGTCAAAGCCAATCCACAAATTGGCCTCTCCTGCTTGGTTTGACTTCCCCTGGCACTAGGTTAGATTTTTAGACAAACACATTCTCTTCAATCAGAAGGCAGCAATGACCTCTGCCAATTACTTGGCTGGTGCCATCGACTTTTTCGATGTATTGGTTGGCCAGTTTCGCTTCTGCCGGCTGGCG
Source organism: uncultured Oscillatoria sp. (assembly GCA_964546515.1). Classification (GTDB taxonomy): domain Bacteria; phylum Cyanobacteriota; class Cyanobacteriia; order Cyanobacteriales; family Oscillatoriaceae; genus Oscillatoria. Next base: position 5,846 of record CAZJNL010000282.1, on the reverse strand, counting down.
ATTGCTGTTACAAAAGGCAGTGCAATTTGTAGGGGGATATCAAAAAACTTTAGTTTTGTTCCCTGGCGGGCAGCCCAGGAACGAGGTAAGCTGAAAACGAGGTAAGGGAGGCTCCGTCTCTCAACTATTAAACTCAGATTCAAGAGGGAAAACTGTGGCTCATCTTAACAAGCGCCGGCCCGAAAATGTCACCGGCGACTTTTATGTCGATAGCACCTGCATTGACTGCGATACCTGCCGGTGGATGGCACCGGCAGTATTTCACAGTGACGACGAGCAGTCAGCGGTTTACCACCAGCCGGCTAACGCCACCGAACGACTGCAAGCTATGCAGGCGCTCTTATCTTGCCCCACCGCTTCTATTGGCACCGTCGAAACGCCAAAGGATAGCAAAGACGCCCAGCAGACTTTTCCCCTTTTAGTGAGTGAAAATGTCTACCACTGCGGCTACCATTCCAAGGATTCCTACGGTGCTGCCAGCTACTTAATTGTGCGGGAAGAAGGCAATATTTTAGTCGATTCCCCCCGCTTTGCGCCTCCGTTAGTCAAGCGACTGGAGGAGATGGGTGGAATTAAGTACATGTACCTCACCCACCGGGATGATGTGGCGGATCACCAGAAGTACAAAGAGCATTTTGGGTGTGAGCGCATTCTGCACGCTGATGAAATTACCACCGGCACGAAGGATGTGGAAATTCAACTCACCGGATATGATCCGGTGGAATTCGCTCCCGATTTGCTGATTATTCCGGTTCCCGGTCACACCAAAGGACACACTGTTTTGCTGTATAATAGCAAATACCTTTTCAGCGGCGATCATCTGGCTTGGTCTGACGAACTTGGCCACCTGGTTGCTTTCCGCGACGGGTGCTGGTACTCTTGGGAAGAACAGCTCAAATCGATGCGCCGGCTGGCAAACTACTCCTTCGAGTGGGTGCTTCCCGGTCACGGTCGGCGGTATCATGCAGATGGGGAAACAGTGCGCCGACAACTGCAGCAGTGCATTGCCTGGATGGAAGCGAATTAGGGGGTTCCGAGCCGTAGGGTGCGTTCCGCCTTAGAGCACCCCGCTTGTGTGGAGTGCTGGAAAAAGCGGAACGCACCCTACCTCTGATTCATCTGCGTTTATCTGCGTTCATCTGCGGTTAATCACCCTTCAGTTCTGTTTTTCGCCCGCGTGATTTCAACGGTAATTTTGCCGCTAAAATCCGGGATGGGGGCAGCCGGTTTGCACAAGCGGACTTGGACTTGCCGCACCTGTTTGTCTGACAAGATAGCCTCTGCAATCGCCGCAGCCACTGTTTCTATCAAAGCAAACTTAGAGGTTTTTAGCAAGTGCTGCACTGTTGAAATCGCCTTGCGGTAATCGAGGGTGTCTTCGATGCGATCGCTCATGCCTGCCGGCGCTAAATCCAGCCAGAGGGTGAGGTCTACTTCAAACCACTGACCGAGCACTTGCTCCTCTGGCAAGTAGCCGGTGTATCCATAACAGCGAATGCCGGTGAGTTGAATTGAATCCATTGTTAGCACTCTTAGGTAGGGAGCAAATCACTTGTGTTTGAGCTTTCTAGCCCCACAAGTGGCGTGCTTAAATCATCAATGTTGCCCTGGATTGTCTGGCAAATGTCATCCACCGGCAGGTCATTGGGGTCGTAACCGAAAGGATTTTCGATTTCATTGCCAATTTCCTCTACCCCAAACAAAACAAAACTAATTAAAACAACCATCAAGCCAGTCCACAACTTCAAGCTTTCCACAAATTTAAAAGGCAATGCAATGCAATATATCAGCAAGACTCGCTTGAGGTAAATCGCGTAAGCCGGTGGGATTGGGGTGGTCAAAATCCGCTCACAGCCGGTTAAAGCCTCTATCAAACTGTCCAGCAACTTATTCATAGCCATCAGCTGGTTGCTGTTCAAGCAATGCCGGTCGTGCTGCTGCTGTAGATAAGCCCCCACCCAGCGAACCACTTCTAGGGGTGGGCTTTTCACACTTTTGAGCTGGAGAGATTGAGAAGAGTCTATCAGCTTTTCTAACTCGCTGCTCACCGGCTCTTTTCGCAAGCGCAACTTAGTCGCTACCGCAAAAGCAGCCAATAAACGCAGGACAGCCGCTTTCTTCTCTCTGTCTGCCGGTTCAACTTCCGCAACCCCCACCCAGATTTGCCGCGCTAAGTTGCGGACACTCACAACGATAGTCCCCCAGTTTTTCCGTCCTTCCCAAAACCTGTCGTAAGCCGTGTTAGTCCGAAACACCAATAATAACCCTAAAATCAGATTGAAGACCACATTGCTAATGACACTCCCCAAGACGTGCCACTCTAAAGGGACTTCAAAATAATAGAGCAGAGAGACTATAAATCCAAACCCACCGCACAAGAGGGCGCGAGGAAAAACAGTGATAGCGACTGAGCCGCGCAACTGGAAAGCGAGTCGAAACCATTCCATTTTATAAGTTTTAGGTGTGAGTTGTTAGGTGTTTATCCTCGTTCCCAGGCTCCGCCTGGGAATGCCGAATAAGAGGCTCTGCCTCCAGGGGAAGGCGGAAGGCGTTTCGGGGGGCTGGGTTCGGAAGGATAAATAAATTATTCTCCTCTCCTCTTTCCTCTTTCATGCTGCAGGGAGGCTCTGCCTCCCTAAAGCGTTCCCAGGTAGAACCTGGGAACGAGAGTACCTGGGAACGAGAGTAAAATCCCCTAATCCCGGCCCAATTGCCAATTCCCAATTCCCCAAACCCTATCTTACAAATCTTTGTGACTGAAAGGTTTAGCATCCTTGCCAGAATAGGTAGCCACAACCTGACCCTCCCCGACAAGCTGGTATTTGTACGTCACCAACCCTTCCAAACCAACGGGTCCGCGAGGCGGCATCTTCTGGGTGCTAATGCCCACTTCTGCGCCGAAGCCGTAGCGGAAGCCATCCGCAAAGCGCGTTGAGCAGTTGTGGAAAACACCGGCAGCATCAACTTGCGCCAGAAACTTGTCAGCAGCTTCCCTATCTTCCGTTACAATCGCATCCGTGTGTTTCGATCCGTAAGTATTGATGTGGTCAATCGCCTCCTCTAAAGAATCTACCACCTTAATCGCCAGAATTAAATCGCTGTACTCCGTCGCCCAGTCTGCTTCTGCTGCCGACGACACACTAACAATGGCGCGGGTGCGCTCATCCCCCCGCAACTCGACGTTGCGCTGCTGCAGCGCACCGGCAGCTACCGGCAAGAATTCGGGGGCGATGCGGGAGTGGACGAGCATGGTTTCAATGGCGTTGCAGGCGGCTGGGTACTGGGTTTTAGCGTCAACGGCAATATTCACCGCTTTTTCGATGTCAGCTGACTTGTCCACATAGAGGTGACAAATCCCCTCAGCATGTCCCAGCACCGGGATGCGGGTATTTTCCTGCACGAAGCGGACAAACGAATTAGATCCTCTGGGTATAATCAGATCCACACACTCATCCAGTTTCAGCAGCGCCAGAGTTTCTTCTCTCGTAGTCAGCAACTGCACTGCAGCCGGGTCAACCGCACTCTCCGACAGCCCTTGGTGAATCGCCTTCACCAGTTGGGTGCAAGAGAGTGCCGCTTCCTGTCCGCCTTTGAGGATAACCCCATTGCCCGACTTAATTGCCAGACTGGTAATTTGAATCACCGCATCGGGGCGAGCTTCAAAAATCACGCCCAGCACTCCTAGCGGACAGGCGACGCGCTTGAAGACGAGGCTTTCATCCAGCTGCCGGTGAATCTGCACCGCACCGACTGGATCGGGGAGTCGCCCCACATCTCGCACGCCGGCAATCGCGGCTTTTAGCTTGGTTTCATCCAATTTTAGCCTGTTGTACAGCGCTTTGGGAATACCGGCTGCCTCAGCGGCTTGACAGTCCGCTGCATTCGCGGCCAAAATGTCACCGCAGGCAGCTTCCAGCGCCCGCGCAATAGCAACGATTGCTTGATTTTTCTCGCTTGTGGAGAGAATGGCCAGCCGCCGCGCCGCTTGACGGGTCTGCTGAGCAATTTGAACTAGGGGAGGGGTTCCGACTTGGACTGTGGTCATGGTTTCGCAATCTAGGCAAGCGCATCTCCCAAAGTTTAACAAAAAATGAAATTTTTTTTCATGCCCCAGCCAGAATAATTCAGGATTTTTTTATTTTATGCCAGCCGTTTTTCACTTTCATAAAGCCCCTTCTCCCCTTGTGGGAGAGGGGGTAGGGAGTGAGGGGGAGCGGGCCAATCGAAAGATTCTCTTAAAAAGTCGCCACCCCGGGTTGAAAAGCGTCACAATAATCGGCAGCGATCCGCAACTTAGAGATAAGTTCAACTGCCCGCCTATGTCTTTGTGCGGAGAGGCTTTATAGCTAGCGAGTGAGGCCAAAAATCAGGGCGTTATTTACCATTTATAAGTAGGGTTTTCGGGCAGTTGTCAGAGCTTTGCCCAGCTTGTTCCTGATGAGGCTAGCTGGGGGGTTGTCAGGGGTAAAAAACAATTTCATAGAGGTTCATAAGTTCTTCAGGTTTGAGCGATCAGCTTGAAAATAGCAGCCCGGAAACTAACGTGATTTGATGAGAGTGGCGAGGTGGCGTCCGCTCCCTCTGAGGAGGGTTGAGATCCCCGGGTAAAATCGGTGAAAACCTGACTCGTTAAATCTCTTGAGCCGCCCCTTGACATTTGAGATTCCCCAGCTGCAGGTCGGGGAGCGGGGAAGCTGAACTGGTGCCACTTAACTGTCGCCTTTCACTGGTCGAGCGCCGCTTTCAAGGTTTGGGTAGGGGCGGGAATATTGCAGGATATCTGCTGGTGGCAAAGGATATCTGTACCCCCAACCCTAAAGAGCGGCAGCCATTCTCCACTAAACGGGCAGCCGGCAATATACCCCACAGACGAGTGGGACTCATGTAATTATCACATACTTCCTCATCCCTGGCAAAGGAGGCCATAAAACCAATGATAACCCTTTCTGAGAATAAATTAGCGAAATATTCTTGCCAACCAATTAAGTCGATAGATTCTCGCTCATTTGCGCCAACACCCAAGCGCATCCTTGTGATTGATGATGAGGAGGATATCCGGGAAGTGACTAAGCTGTGTCTGGAAATAATGGGAGGGTGGGATGTGATCACGGCAGATTCCGGCACACAGGGACTGGCACTAGCCGCAGCCGAACAGCCCGACGCTATAATTCTAGATGTGATGATGCCGGATATGGATGGAATAGCCACTTTAAACCGGCTGCAAGCCAATCCGACAACTGAACACATCCCGGTAATTTTCTTAACCGCCTACCCATCCGCTTCTAACCGGCGCGGCTTCTCGCAGTTGGGAGCTGTAGCTGTGATGCCTAAGCCCTTCGATCCGGTCGCCTTAGCTTGCCAGGTGGCGAGAATTCTCGGCTGGAGCTAGTCAGGGAGCAGGTAGTGGCCAGTCCCCGCGCAACGCTTGCGGTAGCTGCCGAAGGTGCAAATTTTTGTGAGCATCCTGGTGGCTTGACAAGTTCTTCACGGAGCTCTCCGCGCGTTGAAGGGCGGGGCATAAGGGGCGAGTTTTGCCCGAAATTTTTTACGCGCCGCCTGCAGGGGCCGGTTTGAACCCACTGGTGTCAACTTAAGCTGAACTGGGCGGTTAAAACATGTAGGGGCGGGTTCACCCACAACCTGTGCTACATAGCTACAACGCAGATTTTCCCGCCCAAAACCTCTGATATCATCTCCTTCAACTCAGGAGCGTTGATATTTTTCCCTGTATTGTAGCGTGTTTATATAAATTCTGGGCTTGACCGATACTATGCAGGTGTTCCCGCCCCTACAAGCCTTTATATACAAAGTTCCGGGAGCAATAGTTGACACCAATGCCACGCCGC
>CAZJNL010000281.1:0-6516 GCA_964546515.1 uncultured Oscillatoria sp. | reverse complement strand
AACTTGTGGGGGCTGCTGCCGGTGAGCAAGAAAATCAGAGTGGGGCCAATGGCGTACAGGTCGGACTGAATCAGTGGTTGGCCGCGACTCTGTTCGGGGGCGCTGTAATCCGGGGCACCGATGCGAGTGCCTTGGGGAGTGCCTATCTCCTTGACGGCTCCAAAGTCGAGCACCACCACCCGACTGTCCAGATGGCGCACCATTAAATTGGCCGGTTTAATATCCCGGTGTACGATCGGGGGGTCTTGACTGTGGAGATAGTCCAGAACGTCACAGGTTTGAATCATCCACTCAATCGCCCTGGCCGGCACCACCGGCCAGGGCTGAAAAACCAGCTTCTCCAAATCCTGACCGTGGATCAGCTCCATAGCCAGATATTTCTTGTTCCCCTCCACAAAAAAGTCAAAAAACCTGGGAATTCCCGGATGGCACAGCGACTGCAGGGTGCGAGCCTCCCGCTCAAATAGTTCGCGGGCTTTGGCAATCTTGGCCATATCCGCATTCATTTCCTTGAGAACCAGCAGCAGGGGCGTTTCGCCTGACCCCGCTGGCTGGCAAGCCAAATAGGTAGTGCCCATGCCGCCCTTGCCCAGGGTGCGCAACACCTGATACTGGCGGATGGTGCCCTCAACTTTGATGGGTTGGCCGCAGTGGATGCAGAACAAGTTAGTGGGTAAGTTGCCGACATGAGTGCAGCCTAGTAGTACAGGCGTCTCGCCTGTACTCTCGCCTGTACTCTCGCCTGTACTCTCGCCTGTACTCGATATGTCTTGCCCCCCTTTGATCTCGTGCCCGATGACTCTCCCTGGTGGGAATTTGAGACCAATTGCTCTCAAATTCCCCCAAGACACACCGGCTGCCACGGGTGAGCCGACTTGAAATTTAAGCAGCGGGCCACCGGAAGCCAGCTGGATGACGGCACCGTCAGAGATCGAACCCCGAGACACGAGGATGCCGTCAACGAAGGTGCCATTGGTGCCGTAATTGACCAGGTGCCAAGTCCCGCCGGCACCCGGGCACAATTCCACATGTTGCCGGGAAACCAGCGGATCGCTGAGAACCACATGATTGTCCGGAGAGCGGCCAATGCGGATCGCCGACTCATTCTCAAACTGCCACTGTTGCAGGGGAGTTTGTTGTTTGGGATCTAAAAGGGTCAGGGTAACCACAAGCGATTTGAGAGTTTAGATTTTAGATTTGAGACTTTGGATGAATCCAAAATAGGGCAATCCAAAATCCAAAACTGACTGGCCGGTTGCCCAGAGGCAGCCACGCAGCGCTGCTGCTACGAGGTGCGGCCCGGCTGCACCAGAGCCCGCACCAGCAGGGCTGTGATGTTGTCGTGGCCATTGTACTGGTTGGCGAGGTCAATCAGCTGGCTGACTCCGCGTTCCAAACTGGTGTCTGGACTGAGGAGGGGAGCCAGGTGAGTTGGCCAGTGGGTTTCTAGCAAGTTATTGTCCGTGAGGCCATCGGATGCCAGGAGCAGCAGGCTGTCTTCATGGAGTTCCAGAAACTGCACGTCAGGATTGACGAAATCCTCGCTGCGCGGGCCCAAGGCTTGCGTTAGCTGGTAGGCGTCGGGGCGGGAGTAGGCAATTTCCGCAGCCACGCCCCGTTTAATTTCCCGCTGGCCCACCTCGTGATCGGTGGTGAGTTGCTGCAGCCCCTGCTGGCGGCTGAAGCGATACAGGCGGCTGTCCCCCACATGGGCAACCGCAACCCGGGTGTCTTCCACTAACGCCATCACCAAGGTTGTGCCCATCCGCCCGCTGCCAGAGCTTTTTTCTTTTTGGTTGAGGTCATAGATAGCCCGGTTAGCTGACAGTACCGCCTCCCGGATGCTCGCTTCCGGTGGCATTTGGTCAAGCCAGTGGGCCTGAAAATATCGCCGCAGGGTGTCAACTGCCAGGGCGCTGGCCACTTCCCCACTGGCGTGCCCTCCCATGCCATCACAGAGAATAAACAGGCAGCGGGCGTGCACGGTTCGGCCCTGGGGGCTTTCCAGCTTTTCGATCTCCGTGTCTGTGCCAAAGTAGTCCTCATTGTGATCCCTCTGGCGACCGATATCGGTGCGGCCAGCATAATCCAGGGCGAGCAACTGCACCGGCAGAATAATCGTGGGCGTGTCTTCATCATCCTGATCAACCCCCGTTGCCGGCACGCTTGGGGCGGTGACTTCCAATTCCTCGGCAATCGCTTCCAGACGGGAGCGCAACATATCGACCGTCTGAATTTCACCTTCGCAGCACTCGCGCAGCAGCTGGGTCAGCGACCCAAGCTGGGTGCCCCCAGACTGCTCAAATAACAGCTGCCACAGCTGGCCTAAATCCTGCAACCCTGTGGGGGCATCGGGTTTTTCAGCATACAGGCGTCGCAGGCAGAGGATTTCGTCCTCATCCACTCGCAGATTGCTCTCCACCAGCAGGCTTTGACGCTGTGACCAGGGTTCGAGAGCCACCCACAAGTTCACCATTTCGTAAAGCCACTGCCACAGCTGCACCGGCGAAACGCTGTCATTGCCCCAGAGTTCTGAAAGCAAGGGCAAATCGGAGCGATCCTCCAGCAGCACCACGGACTGTCCGCTGTGCCCCCACGCATCGTGGATCGTTGGCAGGTTGGGATACAGCTGCGACTGGAGCGCTAAATACGGCTGCGCCATTACGGGAATCTCCCCCTCTGCTAGATTTTTGACGCTGCCTTTCACCTCTGGCCTCGCCGCCTCCCCTTTTGAACTCGCAGAGGGCTGGATCTGGGTCTGCCCTGCCCAGGCTTCCGCGAAGGCTGCCAGGGGAGACAGCTGGAATGGCTGGCAATCCAGGACTCTTACTTCTGTCTGTGCCGTGCCGGTTCCTTCTGCTGGCGGCAAAGGTTCCAGGAGTTTGTAGCGCTGCTGGGGGTCTAAATACTCAGAGGCAAAAGTCAGGGGGGGTGCCGGGGGTTCACTTTGAATTAGGGTGGGAGCGCTGGTTGTATATCCGGCTTCAGCTGTGGCGCTGTTTTCGATGGCACTGTCTGAACTCACCGCCGCTAAAGCAGTTTCTTGGGGGGCGGTTGTCGCCTCTGGAGAGCTGACACCGTCTGTCTGACTTTCAGCAAAGCTCCGTGAGCCATCCAACCGCTGGCTTTGCCCCAAGACACTTCCGACTTCAGAGGCTCGGCTGTCCTGAGTTGGTGCGCCAGTGACTGCTGAACTGGCTGCCGGTATTGCCGGATTTGCCGAGTCGGGTGAAGTGAGTGCCGGCAGTGGCGCTTCAAGTTCGGACGGCGGGCCGGCACTCTCTTCCCAGATAATGGCCAGCCACACGGTTCCTACAGCGGCACCGCAGTTGTCGCAGTTTGGCGCGGACAGCGCCACCTTAACGCCGCATTCAGGACAAACTTTGTGGGTCAGGGGCGTGCCGCATTGCTGGCAAAACTTGTTGGCACTCGGGTTTTTGAACTGGCATTTGGGACAGACGAGCATGATCGGTTATGAGTTAGTAGGGGCTGGTTTATCGACAATCCGCGATTGTCTCTGACATTCTGCACCAGTACGCGCTTCCTAACACCCTTGTAGCACATGGACAGCAGGGACTGCTTTCCTACGTCAGGACAGGTGTCCACCGGCACGAGGGCGGTTCGATCGGGAGGCTCTCTACCCACAGCTGAGTGTCACACCGGCATTCTCGTTAAACCGGCTCGTACTGAATTTTTAGCGCTCAGTTTCATTAATAATAGAAAGCTCAACATTCTCAACTCTTTAACAGGTTTGCTATTCTCTACCTCCCCCGCAAGGGGAGTAGTAATTTTTGGCTCACTGACCCCGACTTGCCCCAATTTGAGTTGCCCGCAATCCGTTATATATCGAGTCTTACCGCGTCTGGCGATCTTTATTATTTTGAGTTTTGGTGTTGGCGTTTCCTCACCTCACTTTAGTCTAAAACTATTCCAGCGAATCCTTTAAGCTTTAGCCATATTTTTGAGAGCGCAATTCCCGTCTCCGCTGTGGCGAAATACTGCGCGGGGCGCATTTGCGATATGGGGATCGATGCCAGATCGCCGGCAAATGGGGAGTAGGGGGTGAGAGATTATCATCCGCAGTGGTGAACACGGTTCACGAGCGCTATCTGGAATTAGTCCGCAATTCTGACAAACACAAAATCTGGCACTCACTGTACAACCGGCAGCGCCACAGCTACCACAATCACTTAATAACAATTATTTAATTTTATTAAGCTATCTCAAGAAATGTCTAAAGATTTTTGGAAATTTTCAGAAACCTGTCGGTTCAGCCAAACAGGAGCGGCCCACCGGCCGCCGGCCGCTGGCAATTTTACAATGTATTCAATCGGAAGTTATATGATTTTTATTTTTGTTAGCGGCGGAGGCGGCGCTTTGCGCCGGTCATGGCCATCCCAGAAACTGGGGAAATAGGGGGCGGAAAAACCTCCCACAGGCTTTAATAGGACTTCCGCACGTCTGAGTCTCACTGCCTTTGATCCCCCCCGAGCAAGCCCTTAAAAAGGGGGGGGAATAATACTAGCCCCCCTTTTTAAGGGGGGTTGGGGGGATCTAAGACGCTGCAGTGCCTGCGGTTATCCTATTTAACTCAAGTTGCTACTTACAAAAAATCCAGGCTTCGCTCCCCCGCTAACCGGGGCGGTCTCCGTGGGTGGCAGCGCCCCTAGAAAGGGGGGGAAAAGGAATTGCCCCCCTTGTAGGGGCAGGCCCCCGGGAGCTGCCCATTGGGGGGATCGAAAGGCTCGCGGAACATAACTAGCAACTTGAGTTATTTAATATTTATCAACCCCCCCTGCAAGACCTATGGCAACGCCCGCTCGCTCTGGAAGTTCAGCGACTGGCACAGCTGTTTCACCTCATCTCCGGTTAAATCCCGCCACTGACCCGGTTCTAGCGGCTCTAAACGCAGGGGGCCAATGGCCACTCGCACCAGCCGCAAGGTGGGAAATCCCACTGCTGCTGTCATCCGCCGCACCTGCCGGTTTCGCCCCTCTGTGAGGGCGATCTGCAGCCAAGCTGTGGGAACATTTTTGCGAAACCGAATCGGTGGGTTGCGAGGCGCTAGGGGCGGTTCCGCCGGCAGCAGCTCAACTATTGCCGGTCGGGTGCGGTAATTTTCGATGGCAACGCCTGACCGCAGGCGTTGTAGAGCGTCTTCATCCGGAATGCGCTCCACCTGCACCCAGTAGGTGCGGGGGTGGCCAAATCGGGGGTCAAGCAGCCGGTGCTGCAGTGGCCCGTTGTTGGTGAGCAGCAGCAGCCCTTCACTGTCGAGATCGAGACGCCCTGCTGGGTAGACGGAAGGCACCGGCACCCAGTCCTTGAGTGTGCGCCGGTCTGCAACCGTGCTGACGGTGTCTGTAAACTGGCTCAAAACGCCGTAAGGCTTGTAAAACAGCAAGTATCGGTAAGACTGTTTTTTGGGCATGGGGCATTGGGCGATGGGGCATTGGGCGATGGGGTATTGGGCCTTATATCGCGGGTGAACCGGCCCCTACAACTGCAGAGAGTCGATGCCAGCAGACCAGACCCGCTGTTGTGCATTTAATTTGCTCTATATACCTCTCCACCACAGTTACCAGGCACTAACTTTTACAGATGCTCTGTGGCTGCTGACCCTTGGCAAAACAAGCAGATTAAAAGCATAAAATCTGGCGTGAGCGCTGACCCAGCGCCTCAGTCCCACATCCGTTACATCAGTTCTCAATCTGCTGCAGCAGTCGCCGCGAGAAAATTATATGTGCGCTCGCCAAACAAGGGGCATCAAACAGAACTGATATTACTGTGGAATTCGACAGGCTGATAGGGCAGCTGACATGAGAATTTGCTGGCCCTGCAATCCAGAGGCTTTGGGGGCGGCTGAAGGCGATGATATTGCCATCAGCAGGTTGAGCAAGAAAGTGATAATGGCGGCTTGTAGCAGTTTTTCCAGCATCGCAGACTCTCCTCTATCTGCATATCACTGTTAAATTAAAATTGGCTTGTCCGAGAACACTTTATCCGGGTAATCCACCAGACGGGATGATTTTGTAGGGGTTCCCGAACAAGCCAAATTGCCAAAAGCCGCCTAATTTCTACTCTTGGCGATCTTGGCGTCTTGGCGGTTCGTTCTCTACAGCCGCCTCAGCCTCAGATTCAGCTTCTTTCGCCTCAGCTGTTACTGTTTCCGAGGTACTGGCAGCAGGTTCGGGGTTGGTTTGGGCTGGTGCCGCTGCGGAAGCTTCAGGAGTGGCGGCTGGTTCGGGCACGCTGGCTGCCGGTGCTGGCACTTCTGGGGTGACTTCCGGCTGTGGTTCCGGGGTGCTCGCCGGCACAGGTGCTGGAACTTCAGGGGTGACTTCCGGTTGGGGTGCCGGTGCGGGTGCCGGTGCGGGAACTTCTGGCACAGGTGCCGGTGCGGGCACAGGTGCTGGAACTTCTGGAGTCACTTCCGGCACAGGTGCGGGTGCCGGTGCCGGTTCGGGGGCGGGTGCCGGTGCCGGTTCGGGGGCGGGTGCCGGTGTTGGTTCGGGG
>CAZJNL010000280.1:0-6530 GCA_964546515.1 uncultured Oscillatoria sp. | reverse complement strand
CTCCCAAAACCGCACCGGCGCTCTGCTGATTCTGGAAACCGGCCCTCCCATAGATGAGCGCGATTTTTCGGTGCCGGGGGTGAAGCTCAACAGTGAAGTTTCTAAGGAACTGATCCAGACCATCTTTCAGACGACAACTCTGTTGCACGATGGGGCTGTGCTGATTCGCGCTTCCCGGATTGTGGCTGCCGGTGTGATTCTGCCCCTGTCTGAGCGCACGGCTTCCCGACAGCTGGGCACCCGCCACCGAGCGGCGATGGGAATTACTGAGCGTGTCGAAAATTGCTTGTGTGTTGTTGTATCTGAAGAAACGGGATCCATTTCGCTCGCAGAACGAGGGGGCCTAAATCGACCTTTGACTAGCAGTAAACTTAAGGAATTGCTAGAGGCTCGATTCTCTCAATCGGTTGAGCGGGAAGCCGTCGCCCCGAATCTGCGCACTTTGGGTCGCCTTAGTTCCCGAATACTGGCTTTTGTTTCGCGTATTCTGAGTCTTCCATCATCGGCTTCGGGTGAGAAAAAATGACTGCAAAGCCAACTGTCTTACAAGACTTGCCTGCTGACCTTGACCGAGAACGCCTGCCCGAGCATGTGGCGGTGATTATGGATGGCAATGGCCGTTGGGCCAAGCGTCAGGGGCTGCCTCGCATCCTGGGTCACCGCCGGGGGGTGGGTGCGCTTAAGGATCTCCTGCGCTGCTGTAGGGACTGGGGAATCCAAGCGCTGACGGCTTATGCTTTTTCTACGGAAAACTGGGGTCGGCCCCTCGAGGAGGTGGATTTTTTGATGGCCCTGTTTGAGCGGGTCTTGCGGCAGGAACTCGAGGAGATGATGCGGGAAAATGTGCGCATCCAATTTGTGGGCAATTTAAACTCGCTGCCGCCCTCGCTACAAGCTGAGATTAGGCGCTCGATGGAGGATACCCGCCACAATCAGGGAATTCAGTTTACTGTGGCTACAAATTATGGGGGCCGTCAGGAGATTCTCCAGGCGTGCCGGTCGATCGCTAGGCAGGTGCAGCAAGGTTTAATCCAGCCGGAGCAAATCGATGAGGCTCTGTTTGAGCGCCATCTCTACACCGCCGGCATTTCTGACCCGGATTTGCTGATCCGCACCAGTGGCGAGATGCGTATCTCCAATTTCCTCCTCTGGCAGGTGGCTTACTCGGAAATCTACATCACTGACACCCTTTGGCCCGATTTTGACCGCGCCGAGTTTCACCGGGCTCTGTGCGCCTACCAGCTGCGCGACCGCCGGTTTGGAAAGGTCAAAACTTAAAAGGAACAGCGCAAAAGGAAAAAGTGCGATTTTCCCCTTTTTCCTTTTTGATTTTTCTAAGGGCCAGAAAAAACGGCTTGTTCAATGTCTCGCCGCGAAAGCGAGTATTTAAAAGAGCGCTGAATATCTTGCCCGTCCGCACCGACCTGGAGATATCGCACGGTCAGCTGCTCGATATCTAGGATTATCTCCGCTTCCCAGGTGGGCCGCTGGATGTGCCAGCAGTGCAGCTGGTTGCGGTCTTGCTGACATCCTTGCGCTCTCAGCCATTGCTCGATTTCAGGCAGGGGATGGTTGTACAGTGGAGTCTCGCCGCTAGGAAGAACCATAATCTTGACAAGAGTGTTGAGTTTTGCTTGGTTTGGTTTGGAGCAGTCTTTCCCGCTCCCGGCTATCTCTTTCTTCCTCTAATTATCCACCCATTTTTACCCATTTTTACCTTATATCATGTCCGGTGAATTGACCTTAAAAAAGACTCTCACATCCCCTATTCCCCATACCCTCTCCCCTTTTGAAGAGAGGAGAAAAATCTAGTCTTTTTCTTACCCCCCCCCTCTTCCACAAGGGGAGAGGAGGTTGGGGGGTGAGGGGGTGTGAAATCAGGGCAATCAACCGGACGCGAGCTTAGATATCTGCTCTTTAAAAATAAGCTAAATCACCCGTCTAGTATTCCCAAATGGCGCTCTCGCTTGACTGGAGAGTGGCGTCCTGATGTCAGGGATGAATTTTAAATGTTGAGTGTCAAATTGAAGTTAATTGAACTGTTCACCGCTCGCTCATACCTTTTGGGAGGCTGAGCAGTTGCAGCGCCGGCACGTCTTGTGTTATTTCTCGGACAAGTACAGTGCTGGGGGTGGTGTTGAATCCCACCTGCTCCAAGGTGGCTTCCCCTCTGGTTAACCCAATGGCAATCGCTATTAGCAGGCACCCCAGGAAGGTAACGCCCAGAATGAATAGGGCAAAAATCTCGCCGGCAGAAAGCGGGCGATCGGTAGGGTCCAAGTACGCCGAGGAGTGCTGCGTTTGGCGCTGCTGGGAAACAGGCCGGTTTAAGGCCACAGGTGGCTGAATCACCGGTATGCGGGAGTAGCGAATCTTTTGGTCGTAAGCCATCCGCCGTTCTGGGTTGCTGAGGGTGGCGTAGGCTTCGTTCAGTTTTTGGAACTTTTCCGTGGCGATTGCCTGTGGGAGTTCAGTCGTATCAGGATGGTAGCGCTTGCTCAACTCCCTATACGCTCTCCGGATTTCTATGACTGACGCTGAGGGATGCAGCCCTAGCAGGGTGTAGTAACTGTTCTCTAGGGCGGTTTGCTGCCACACCCCTTGTGGATTCTCCTCTTTTTCAGTTGCCCTCTTCTGAGTCACGGGAGCTGCTACTCTACCTAGTTCTGAACGGTTTTCGACTATTTTAACGAGCTTGCGTTTTCTTGGCAGTAAGCCAAGCTCTGGCGCTGCAGCCCCGCAACTGAGGGAAACTTGGCCTATAGCTGCCTCGACGCCCACCGGCACTGGTTCCATCGCTGTTGCAGCGCCTCCCTGCTGGGTCTGGCGGCCTCATCAGCTGGTAAGTTCAGGGGCTGCCCGCTGAGAGCGCTGTAGGTTGTATTGCTTAAGGTGGGGGCGAGGCGCACGGTTAAGGTGTCTGGCTCAATGGCAATCAGATTCAGCTCAAAGAGGGTGGTCCGCCCGCAGCAGCAACCCATTGCAGGCACTGCTGCTCTCTTGGGTGTCGGCACGCCGGATGGTAGCCGCTTCTAGGGCGGCTTCGCCCTTGCGGGCGGTGATGGCGCACCGGTATTTCTAGGCTTCTAGCAATTTTTGGCGAAAGGCTGATTTCCCCCGCCTGCGAGCTATCTCTACGGCGCTGCGATCTGCGGCTTCTGCCACACTTTCTGAATCTCCCTCGCCGTCAACCCGCGCTCTGTGCCAGGGCAAGCTGTTCGAGTTCTGCAGTGGGCTGCCGGTCTGACTGGCTTCTCTCTAAATTGATATCTTGCACCAAACCTAACCCGCCAGCCCTCTGCCCCAGGAGGGAACGACTATATGTCGGGAGGGTGGGTGAGGCGGGCGTGTCAGCGGAATTGCCGGTGGAGTTCTTGACAGTCGGCGATTCTTTTGCTATAATTTCTACGCTTGTTTGCCGACTGGCCAAAGACGGCTTCGGGGCAGTCTCTCGGCTGTCTGGTATCAACCCGCTAGGCAGTAGAACTTCGTGCAGGTTTTCCCCCTCTGGCAGTTGAATCCCCTGGAGATTGGCCTCAAGCAGATTTGCCCCGGACATGTTTTTTAGGGATGGCAGTGCTGCCCCTTGAAGGTTGGCCCCTTGCAGGTTGGCGCTCGCTAGGTTTGCTTGGCGCAAGTCTCCCCCTTGAAGATTGGCCTGCTGGAGGAACGCCTCTTGCAGGTTGGCGTTCACGAGGGAAGCTTGCTGGAGCTGTGCGCCGATCAGAAATGCCTGCTGCAGGTTCGCGCCGGTGAGAGAAGCCTGTTGCAGGGAAACCTTTTGCAGCTTGGCCTTTTGCAGGTCGGCGTCAGCCAGGTTGGCTTGTGCCAGTGCTGCCATTCGCAGATCCGCACCGGCAAGGGACGCTTTTTGCAGGTTGGCTCCCTGTAACGACGCCCACCGCAGGTTTGCGCCTCTGAGATTGGCGTTACCCAGGTCTGTTTTGGGGAGTACCGCTTCTTGCAGGCAAGCTTCTTGCAGGTTGGCCCACTGGAGGTTGACGCCTCTCAGGTGCGCTTTTTCCAGGTTGGCTTTTTGCAGTTTGGCGTCAAGCAGGGTTTTTTTGTGCGACGTCTGCGCCGGTCAGGGAAGCCTCTTCCAAGTGGGCTCCTTTCAGGTTTACCCAATGCAGGTTGGCTCCTTGCAAGTTGACTCCTTGCAAGTTGGCCCGCTTCAAATCGGCCCCACTCAGTTCTATGTTGGGGAAGTTTCTCCTGCCAGCTGCGTAGTGCTTCTGGAGTTCGCCGGCGCTCATTTTTTCTGCCATAAACTCGCTTCTCGTGACGAAGGGACGGGTCTGTATAAGTTTTCCTAATAGCAATGGCAGATTGGCGTCGCAACTTTTGCGGCTGTCGCTCCCGCAACCGGCAATGCCTGCGAGAGAACCCTATCCGCATGGAGAGTTTACGAATGTTTGGCCGGCGCGGCAAGACAAAGCGCTTACAAATTTTGCGAAGTGGCTTTGCTGCCGGTGGCTCTATAGATGCACTAATGAGAGCGATTTTTTACGGTGCGGTGCGTGCGGCTGTGTTGTGGGCCCCGCAAAGCGCGAATCGCTGTCTGCCGGTGGCACCCTGACTGTCTGGATTTTACTTACCCGATTGGGGTGGCGCTGACACTGCAGAGGCAATCGGGGGGTGTGCCGGTGCTGGGGTTGTGGTATAATCGAGGCTAATCAAAAAAAGAGATGAGCAGGGCCACCGTGGCGATTCGCCCTTTCATCAAGAAAAACGCAAAAAGAACTGGTCTAAGCCACTCTCAACAGTCACAACTTGTCAGCAAATTATGGAAAGCTGTTTGTCATGACTCAGGAAAAGTTGTCCGAATTAACAAAGAAACTGAACGACACAGAATTAAAGGTCTACCTTTATTTGAGGAAGCTTGTGGAAGAATCGGGCAATCGCAGCATCCGCTTTCAGTCTGAGCCAATCATGAAAGAATTGGGCATTAGCTACCGTACCTTGCGGAAGGCAATGATCAAGTTGGAGAAAGTTCTGTCCTTCAAGTTTGAACCCATTGATCTAATAAAAGTGCGATTTCCACCGGCACCAGCCTCCAAACCGCCGGTACAGCCCGCTCACCCGCTCCAGAGCGGCCCACAATCTGGGGCTGTCCCGTCACAGCAGTCAGGGATGGCCCCAGATGACCGTGACCAGTTACCGATATAAGTGCGAGAGTGACGCGGAGGCCAGGAGAAGTTGACCTGGCCCTATAAACGGCGGGCCAATACCTTCAGTCATACAGCCAGTCACCCTTTGCCGGTGGCTACAGCACCCACCTAGTGCCGGTGAGCAGATAAACTCTCCCCAGCGACGCCCTGACAGCCCATCCACAAATTAGGGGTTGCGCTGGAGGAAGGCTTGTGCTATCATTGGCAATTAAGCAAAAAAAAAGATGGTTAGGCCAAAATTGGAATTAAGCCTTCCATCACCAAACAAAAAAACTATCTATATGATAGTTTCAATCACCTATTTTCCGCAAGATAGCGATTTTTCCTATCCGTTGAGTCCGTATAAAATGCGCGATTTGAGCCAGAAGTTGGACGGTAATGCCGTCAAGTTTTGCCTGTTCGCCCAGGCCTATGCCTCCTCTGGCCATTGGATCTTCCGGTTCTATCCAGAGGAGGTTATGGAGGCTTTGCAGATGAGTTGGTATATGCTGCGCAAAGCAATGACTACTCTGGAGAACGTTTTCGGGGTCAAGTTTGGGCCAATGAGGGACTGGCAAATGGAGGTGCCAAAGGGGCAGTTATCACCGGCACCCACACCCAGCACCGGCAAGTGGGCCCAACGGGGAGCTGCGACCGAGAGCAGCCGACCGGCAGCCGCTGTCGCCCCATCCGCAAATTAGGGGTTGCGCTGGAGGAAAACTTGTGCTATAGTCTGTAAACAAGCAAAAAAAAAGATGGTGAGGCCAAAAAATCGGGCCAGCCATCTAAAAAAACAAAAAAAAACAATACAATACAATTATGATAGCAGCACTGACCTTTTTTCTGCAAGATAGCGATGTTTCCTACGCAGTGACTCCGCACAAGAGGCGGGAGTTGAACCAGAAGTTGAACGGCAACAAGAACGCACTCATCCTTTACGAGCAGATCAAGATATATGCCTCCAGTGGCCATAAGTTCTTGATGTTCACTCTAGAGGATATTATGCAGGATTTGCAGATGAGCCGGCATACGGTGCGCAAAGCGATGACGGATTTGGAGAAAATTTTGGGGTTCAAGTTTGAGCCAATTCATAGATGGCTACTGAAGCTGCCAGAGCATGAGTTATCCCCGCCACCAACACCGAGTCGGGGCAAGCCGGTCAAACGGAGATTGAGGACCAAGAGCAGCGCACCGGCAGCCGCTGTCGAGTCCCCGCAGCCAGAGGTGGCCACCATTAGCGACGCGCCGGCACAAGCGGAATCATTAACCGAAAACACCCCACCGGCACCAGTTGTCGAGTCGCAGCAGACCGAGGTGGCCACCAGTAGCGACGCGCCGGCACAAGCGGAATCATTAACCGAAAACACCCCACCGGCACCA
>CAZJNL010000279.1:0-6537 GCA_964546515.1 uncultured Oscillatoria sp. | reverse complement strand
CAACTCTTCCTGTATATCCGCGAACTTTCGCGGATATAACCTTTAAATGCGCGACGGACTGCGTCTCTACAATAGCAACTTAAATGACTAACAGCTGCTCAGTGCCGGTGTAGCGCAGCAGCCGGTCGAGGCCATCAGGGAGAGCCGGTGGGGCGTCGCAGAGGTGCCGGTGCATCTGCAAAATCACCTCCTCTGGAACTTGGCGGCGGCGCTGCTGATTCCGTTCCAGACACAGCCGCACCGGCATATCCAGCCACAAGCCGGTGATGTGGGTAAAACCGGCAACTCTGGCCTGTTCGATAGCCGCTCGCCGCTGCTGGCGAACGGCATTCGTAGCATCGTAAATAGCTGTGCGCACCGGCTTCCCCGGTGCATTTTTCAGAATTGGCCCGACAGCCAGCCGGAATTGGCGCTCCACTTCACTCCAGATTAAAGGCCACGGTCCCTGTACCGCCTGATCTCCGAACAGCTTAGCCCGAATCGCATCTGTAGAAATCAGCCGCCAGTGAGGGCATTGTGCAATCAGCTGCTGCGCAAGAGTTGACTTGCCACTCCCGGGAATCCCAATCATCAAAATGAGTCGGCTCATCAGTTAGAGGTCATTTATAAAGAAAATCTAGATCCCCCCAACCCCCCTAAAAAAGGGGGTATCTAAGAGTTCCCCCCCCCTTTTTAAGGGGGGGGATTTTTTGCCGACTGGGCGTTGACTGGCCTTTAATATTTACTTTATAAATCATCTCTTACTTCTCTCTGGGAAAGAACTGTAGAGACAAGGGCATGCTCTTGTCTCCACAGCCGAACAGCACAATCCAAGTGTTCGCCAATAGCCGGTGCTGGAAATGTGCGCGAGTTCTCAGGCCCAAAAAAAAGTTTTGGGTGAAAGCTTTTCAATCCCTGATAGGGATTCAGACAAACCATATCCGCGCCATTTCTAGATAATAGCACATTCCCAGCACAACGACCGTGCCGGCACGACAGCGAACCCCGGGGCTACGACGCCCGGGGCTGCCGGCAAAGACTAAATGACGGTTCTATCTGGAATTACCGCATTTTTCAGCACAACAACAATGCCGCTGCGGATGTAGAAACCTTCGCTCTCGCGATTGGCCTCTTCCACCCTGTTTTTATTGACAATTTGCACATGCCGGCCTATGCGGGCATTTTTGTCGATGATAGCGCGGCGAATAAGAGTTTCGGCACCAATACCCAAGGGGACGCCGCCTTTTTGCAAGCCAGACTGGCGCTCTGCAAACGGCTCGTAGAAGTCAGCTCCCATCAGCAGAGAATCTTCGATAACGCAGCCTGCTTCCACGCGGGTGCGCACCCCCAAAACCGAGTGCTCAATGCGGCACTCTTTGAGAATGCAGCCTTCGCTAATCATCGATTCCGTCACGTGGCAGTCCAAAAGCTTCGAGGGCGGCAAATTGCGGGCGCGAGTGTAAATCGGAGCGGTTTCGTCGTAGAAGCTGAAAGCTGGATGAGGCTGGTGCGTCAGAGCCAAATTAGCGTCATAGAACGCCGCAATCGTTCCGATATCTTCCCAGTAACCATCGAACAAATAGGCTTGAACGTTGTAGTCCTTCGCCGAAGCGGGAATAATTTCTTTCCCGAAATCAGTCCGTTCTAGGGATTCCTTGAGCAGCTTGCCGAGAACCTCTTTTTTGAAGACATAGATCCCCATCGACGCGATATAGGGAGATTGCTTCGCCTGTTCTGGCGTCAGCCCCAGCTGGGTGGTATCCACCTGCATGTTGAGCAGGGCATCCCCTTTGGGCTTTTCGCTGAAGGCCACAACCCGACCGCTGCCGTCAATTTTCAGCAGACCAAAATCAGAGGCGCGTTTCTCGTCCACCGGCAGCACCGACAGCGTGATATCTGCGCCGGTTTCCCGGTGGCGCTGCACGAACTGGCGATAGTCCATGCGGTAGAGGTGGTCGCCAGAGAGAATCAGGTACTCGTCAACGTCCCACTCCTGGAACAGCCACAGATACTGGCGCACTGCGTCTGCCGTTCCCTGAAACCAGTTAGGGTTTTCTTGGGTTTGCTGGGCGGCGAGCACTTCCACAAACCCCTCGCTGAAGCCCGGGAAGTTGTAGGTGCGCGAAAGGTGGCGATTCAGGGAAGCCGAGTTGAACTGGGTGAGGACGTAGATTTTGTAAATCTCTGAGTTAATGCAGTTACTGACCGGAATGTCAATCAGGCGGTACTTGCCGGCAATGGGAACCGCCGGTTTGGCCCGCAGCTTGGTCAGTGGGTAAAGGCGAGTGCCCGCGCCCCCACCAAGAATGATGCCTAATACTTTTTTCAAGAAATAATCTCCCTACTGCCGTTGATCTTTCAAGTCCAGTGTCTGACTGTGTGGGATCGTTGGCAAGGGGGGAGCGCAGAAACATCTGAGGGCGCGAAAGGCACCTGTCGCGTCCCAGCTGGGGTTTGCCTGGGGAAATTACTTCTCATCCACCAGGCGCAGCTTCTGGGAGAGTTTCAGATACCGCACCCAAGGCCGGTCGGACAATTCCGCCACCGCCGAAGCTGATAGCGTTGCCGTGAACAGCCGCCGCCCACTCGCTCCCCCGCTGACGCCCAGTCTTTCTAAGAAAGCAGCTTCAGCAGTGTCTGGGGCTTCTAGGGTGTCGATGAAGACCACTAAATTGCGCTCTTCTGGGTCTTGAACCTCAAGCATCGCCAATGCCAGCGCTGCGTCTAGTTTCCTGTAATTCATAGCAAATCCCCCAACGAGACAGCCACCGCAGCCAAATAGTTATTTATAAATTCGATTGAATACTTTTTATATATTATAGCAAATGTTCGCCGCTTGCTGGGAGCGGCGAACAATCTAATTAATAACAATCAACCGGACAGTCCCTTGCGCTTAGAGATTCAGCGCATCAATCAGCCCAAAGCCCCATTTCGGGTGGTAGGTTCCCGCCGGCTGTCCCAGAATCGTGCTGCTTTCGCGCAGCAATTCCTTGACAACCTCTGGTTCCAGGGTGGGGTCGCGCTGCAGCAGCAGGGCCACGATGCCGGTGACGAACGGCGTGGCCATACTGGTGCCGGCCATGATCACAAACTTGCCATTAATCATGCTGGAGCGCGAGAAACTCGCATCGCTGCTGAGCGCCGAAACGATCATCGCTCCAGGGGCTGCCACATCCGGTTTCTCGGCACCATTGCGCAGCGGGCCCTCGCTGCTGAAGTCGGAAATCGTGTGCAGCTCCAGTCCGATGTGGCGCACGCTGCCGCCGATATCGGTGTACTGCGTCTTAGTCGTGTAAGAGGCAACCGTAATCGCCCGGGCAGATGCGCCTGGGGAACCAATCTTCATGGAGTCCTTGACGCTGGTGCCGCTGAAAAACACGGCACCAGCGTCGTCGAGCGCCCACACGTCCAGCACCCCATCCGTTTTCGACTTGTTGCGCACCAGCAGCTGCCAAACACCTCCCTTGACTGGAAACTTGCCCTTGCCAGAAATTTGCACGAAGAAATTGTGGTCGCCGTTTACTGGGTCGGGTCCGGGGGTGACAATTTGCACCTGCCCATCTGGCAGAGAGTAGTCCCCCACTGGATTGGCGGTGGAAATCACCTTTTGCCAGGGGGTGACGAACCCGCCTGGCGTGCGCAGTGACACTTCAAAGCTGCTGTTGCCGGGATACCAGCCGTTTAACAGCGCGATTCCCACCGTACCGTTGGGAACGCGAAAGCGCATGGTGGCTGTTTTGCCCTTGGCGACGGTGGTTTGGGCGTGGATGTTGTCGTTGCCCTCGTTGCCGGCGGCGCAGCAGACTATCCTCCCCGGTCCCGACTCGGCATCGATGATTTGCGACAGCGAGTCGCTGCCGTCGTGAGCGTCGGCATGTCCGCCTAAGCTGAGATTCACCACCGCTGGGCGTCCCATTTCACCGGCAACCCGGAAAATGTAGCGGATGCCGTCGGCAATGTGCGCGTCTTGCAAGTCGGATTTGACCATGACTAATTCCGCCTCTGGCGCTACACCGGCATAGGTGGAATCCTCACCGGCAGCAATTCCAGCCACGTGGGTGCCGTGCCCGTGACTGTCGCGGGATGTGGTGAGGTTAGGTCGTGTCAATTCTATCCCGTAGCCGCCCTCTGGCACGCCCGAACCGGGCAGTGTTTGGTCCCAGACGCGCAAAATCCGCCCCGCAAAGGCGGGGTGTTTGGCGTCAATGCCGGTGTCTACAATGCCGATGACGACTCCCTTGCCGGTCAGTCCGGTTTTGTTCTTAAACTGCGGAAGATTCACTTTACCGGGCGCGACATCCATCATTGCTTTCAAGTAGCGCGATGGCTTGATGCGCTGTACGGCGGGCTCGTCAGATAAAGCGTCTAAACTGTCTATCGGCAAGATGGCTGTCCGCACTCTTCCGCTAGACTGGTTGACACGGACGCCATTTTGTGCTAAATGCTCAAGCTGTGCGTCCTCGTCGCAGTAGATAAACACCACAGTGCGGGGTGGCTTGGGTGTGCCAGAGGCGGGGACAACGCCCAGCGTCCGCATGTGCTTGGCTAACACCTCACGTCCTTGCTGCTGGTAGTCCTCGAGAGCCACTAGCAAGCCGGCGGAGATTTTTTCATATCTCATAATTGACTTTTTTCTGAAAATTTATCGGAAGTGCTTATTGGTAAGACAGAGCTTTTGCTAGCAAATCCGGAGATAATTAATGGAATTTGTAATGTTTGGCAGTTCGGTTATTTGGGGATGGAATACGGAATAAATTTTCATAGTTTCCACAGGATTAATAAAAATATATTGGGGAATTTATATGTAAAAAAACCAGGTTTCTTTAAGAAACCTGGGAGATTGATGTTACGTTTAGCCCGCCTTGTTAGAACGGTTACTTCCAGATGTAATGAATCCACAACTCACCCGGAGGGGTGCTATTAGGCCCGCACAGGCGATCCATCATTGCGTAAGAATATGTCAGCCCCGCTCCACTGGCATTGGTGTCGTATCCACTGTCAAACCATTCTCCGTAGGGGTCGTTAACAATCCAGCCCCGGTCGTTAAAGCCGGTGATGACGACGATATGTCCTGAGCCGGTAAAGAATCCGTGAACTATCGCTGGGTTGCCTTTGGCTAACCACATCTTAACATCTTGCCAGTTAGCTTTCTCTTGAAAGTCATCGTGGCAACCGTAGTCTCGCACTAACTGTGCGAGGTCTGATGGATTGCCTTTGTCATAGCCTTTATTCTGGCAATATATGTACAGTTCGTCCTCTAACTGTTCGTTGGGGTCTTGAGAAGTTATGCCAAAGTAGTTAAGACACATGGCTACTGAGGTGACATTACAGGTAGCATAAGGCTCGAAGCTGTTATCTAACTGGCTGCGCCAGCGAACGTTCAGCTTTACCGACTGTGAACTGCCGTCAGTGGGCACCCCATCTTTCAAGATTTTAACGTCTTTGTCTTTGCGAACAAACCAGGTGTTTTTGCCCTTGAATAAGGCGGACATAAAGGCTACTTTGTAATGATTGGTTGCCGCGTCATAGCCATAGCTGTGTATCTGCAGTTCAGTCCCGGCAAACAGAGCTTGTTTTTGGTTTTGGTCGGGGATTTGAGCGCTGGGAATAGGTTTTTGCTTGAGAACCGTATTCCCGACAGCTTTAAGAGTGTATTTAGGCATGATGTTTGGGTTTTTTATAAGAATTTACAGGAGTTAAAGGCTCTCGCCGAAGCAAGGATCGCGCTTACTCTGATTTCTCAGTAACAAGCTTTTTTAAGACGATCTGCCGGTCGAGTCTGCGGATTGCGCGGGTTACTCAGTAATCTTGCTGAGTATCACCCTGAATCATTCCGCTCTTTCCAGTAACTACAAAGCTTTAGTAGCTGCTCAGTAAAAAATTTATGCAATTTTTGCAGGAGTGGGGTGTGTGCGCAAGGTGGGGCATTCTCTGTGAGAACAGGGCGTGGGGTGCGTTATCAGCGCACTAGGTAGGGGCAGTGGGCCATCGCCACGAAGACATGGCCCACCGGCAGGTGCGTGTTCGGTGAACTAGCGGGTGGCCCTTGAGCGGGCCGGTGGGCTATAATTCAGACTTGTCGAGGAATAGCTGCTATTTCAGCCACCCCTGTGAGTCAGTTTCTCTCAGAAGTGGGAACCCGAAAACTAAAAGTGGTTGTAACCTAGCTATGGAAGGCTAGGAAGGTATTTATGCTGATTAAAACTCCAGATTGGGTCAAAGACGCTGTTTTCTACCAAATCTTTCCAGACCGGTTTGCCAGGGGGAAGCTGCCTCGCAAGCAACTGCTCAGGAATGCCCGCTGGGAAGATTGGCACGAGCTTCCGACGCTCCAGGGTTACAAGGGCGGGGACTTGTGGGGGGTACTGGAGCAGCTGGACTACTTGCAGGATTTGGGGATTAACGCGATTTACTTTACGCCCATCTTTCAATCGGCGAGCAATCACCGCTACCACACCCACGACTACTATCAGGTCGATCCGATGTTGGGGAAAAATGCAGCGTTCAGGGAATTGCTGGTAGCGGCGCACGACCGGAATATTAAGGTGGTACTTGATG
>CAZJNL010000278.1:0-6543 GCA_964546515.1 uncultured Oscillatoria sp. | reverse complement strand
GTTTCTTAAAGTTTCCTGGTTTCTTGACAAGCGCCGGTGCGGTTTATTTATGTCAACCTACTTAATAAATGCTTTCAGATTGGTTGGAGTCGCGGGGGGATTTAGTTTTGGCTTTAGCCTTGTTAGCACTGCGCTTTAACGCTTGTAAGCGCGATTCGTACTTAGCCCGCAGCCCCTTCTTGGGGGTGAGATCGATTAAAGTTTTCAGGGCGCTACCCAGACTCTTGTAGGCATTGGGGAGAGAATAGCCAAACCGAGTGGCCAGGGCAATGGCTTTTTCGTCAGCGTCGATCGCTTCTTGGAGTTGCTTGTCGCCATTATTTTTCTGATACATCCGGTAGCCCGCCACCCCGCACAGCGCCAGGGCGAGCAGCAGCAGCAACCCATCCTGCACCCAGAGTTCGCCCACAGCGCCGCCCAAACCAATCGCCAGCGCCGCCATTTCCCACCCTTCCTTAGGGATGGTGTCGTTTTGAATTCTGGCCACTTCATGCCAAAACAGCAGATTTCTCTGGTCGAGCGCCAGCTGCTCCCACTTAACCAGGTCAATTTGGATCTCCACCTGATCCTTGCCAATCTCTTCGCAGCGGATCAGCGGAGGGTTGACCGAAGCGGTCTTTTCCACCATAACCCAGCTCTGCAATTCCGGCGGCAGCAAGCCTTTCAAGCGCCGGAGTTCATTTATTTCGGCTTTAGCAGTAGAAGTTGCATACGATGTCATAGAATCCAGCCCCAGAAAGTTTCAAACAAAAAAATAAGCCTTTCCCTGGAATTAATTGTAAAACTTCACCGAATCGGTTGCCGGCAGGCCCACAGGCCGGCACGGCACTGGCCCTCTCGCGCCAGCAAAAGATGCCTGATTCGGTGATGGTGCGGCCAGACCGGCATCCGGCCCAATTCCCAAATCCCCGGTTAATTCCCCCTACCCAACTCTCTCCCTCTCTCTTCCGGGCGCGCACTTGGCGTCTTGGCGGTAAAAAAAATAATCCCCCGGATATCAGTGCGACAGCGCCGGCAGCAGGTTTCCTGCAGCGGGGGAAGCCCCCAACCGTGACCGTCCCCTGCCGCCGCTATCATAGAATCGATTGGCTGATGGATTGCGAATATGAGCTATTGCCTCAACCCCCAGTGCCAGAACCCACAGAACCCTGACGGCAATAAATTTTGCCAGCAGTGCGGCACAAAATTGCTGCTGAAAGACCTGTACCGGGCGATTTCGCCACTCGGTCAGGGGGGTATGGGGAGAACCTTTCGGGCGGTCAATCACGGCAAATTTGACGAACCCTGCGTGATCAAGCAACTGTCGCCGCCGCCGCACGTGCAGCAAAATCCCGCCATCTTCCAGGAGTACATTCGCCTGTTTAACGAAGAGGCGCGGCGGCTGTACGAACTGGGGGCGCACCCGCAGATTCCGGATCTGATCGCCTACTTTGAGCAAGACAGGCAGCTGTATCTGGTGCAAGAATTCATCGACGGGCAGAATTTGCTGGCAGAAAGGAACTTAAAAGGGCCTTACAGCGAAAATCAGATCCGGGATCTTTTGGCTGATATCCTGCCGGTGGTTAGGTTTATCCACGATCGGGGCGTGATTCACCGAGACATCAAGCCAGATAATATTGTTCGCCGCCAGAAGGACTGCAAATTGGTGCTGATTGATTTCGGCGTTGCCAAACAGCTGTCAGGAACTAAGCCGGCGCAAGCGGGCACTCGCACCGGCACAAAAGGCTACGCCCCGACGGAACAGCTGCAATTTGGCAAAGCGTACCCAGCGAGCGATCTGTACGCTTTGGGCGCGACTTGCCTCCACTTGCTGACAGGCACTCACCCCTCTCGACTGCACAATCCTGTAGAAAATCGGTGGTTCTGGCGGGAACGCCTGCCACCGGGCACTGCAGTTAGCGACGGTTTGGGGCAAATTTTGGACAAACTGCTGCAGGAGTTGGTGAAGGAGCGCTATCAGTCAGCAGATGAGGTGCTGGCTGCCTTAAATCCCCCAACGGCACAGACTTTGGTTGTGGCCAAATTGGGGCCTGCTGACTTTAGAACGATTGGCGAAGCGATGAAAAACGCCCAGCCGGGAGGTAGCATTCAAGTTCGTCCTGGATTATACCGCGAAAGTGTTGCGATTGACAAGCAAGT
This sequence comes from uncultured Oscillatoria sp., assembly GCA_964546515.1. GTDB lineage: Bacteria > Cyanobacteriota > Cyanobacteriia > Cyanobacteriales > Oscillatoriaceae > Oscillatoria. The sequence continues at coordinate 4,404 of CAZJNL010000278.1, read as the reverse complement.
GGAGATTCTGGGGGATGGGCCGGTGGCGGAGATCGCGATCGAGACTGCTCAGGAGCCGGGGATTGTGATGCGGGCGGATTACGCCACAGTGCGGGGTTTGACTGTGCGCAGGCGGGGGCTTTTGCCAAAGGAGGGCGACTGTAATGTAGGAATTGCGTCTCGCCTGTCCTGCGACAGTGCGGTGTTGGTGACTCAGGGATGCCTGATGCTTGAGGACTGCGATATTGTCTCGGAAACGGGCCCTGGCGTAGCGATTGACACGGAACGAGCCAACCCCGCAATCCGCCGGTGCTCTATCCACGACAGCAGGAATTATGGGGTGTTGTTCGAGGGCAAAAGTCAGGGGACAGTAGAAGATTGCGATATCTTTGGCAATGTCGGTGCTGGGGTGGGAATCAAGCAAGGCAGCAATCCTTTGATCCGGGGCTGCAAACTTCGCGAGGGGAAAGACGGCGGGGTGTGTGTTAGCGAAAAGGGTCAGGGGATATTAGAGGAGTGCGATATTAGGGGGAATGCCGGTGCGGGAGTGGCAATTGTGTCGGGTAGCAACCCGGTTATCCGCCGGTGCAAAATTCACGAGGGGCTGCAGAATGGGATTTGGATTTCTGATAGCAGTCAGGGGATTGTGGAAGACTGCGATATTTTTGGCAATGCTTATCCGGGGGTGGGAGTGACTAAGGGCAGCAATCCGCTGATCCAGCGGTGCAAAATTCACCACGGGAAAAATGTTGGTGTCTATTTCTGCCACAACAGTCAGGGAACTGTAGAGGATTGCGATATTTTTGGCAACGGCTCTCCTGGGGTGGAAATTACTAAGGGCAGCAATCCCACAATCCGGCGCTGCAAAATTCACGACGGGAAAGGATCTGGGGTGTGGGTTGCTGAGGGCGGTTTGGGGACTGTAGAAGACTGCGATATTTTTGGAAACGCCCATTCTGGGGTGGGAATTGTGGAGGGAAGCAATCCGGTTATTCGGCGCTGCGAACTTCGGGACGGTCAGCAAAACGGTGTCTGGATTACTGAGGGCGCTCAGGGGACTGTAGAGGATTGCGATATTTTTGGCAATGTCTATCCGGGGGTGGGAATTACTAACAAAAGCAATCCTGTGATCCGGGGCTGCAAAATTCGCGACGGGAAACAGAACGGTATTTGGATTGCTCAGAACGCGAGGGGGACAGTAGAAAATTGCGATATTTTTGGCAATGCCGGCGCTCAGGTGAGAATTGAGCGGGACAGCAATCCCACGATCTGGCGCTGCCAAATTCACGACGGGACTAATAACGGTGTGTCGCTGACTGAGGGTGGTCAGGGGACATTAGAGGACTGCAATATCTTTGGTCACGCCTCTGCGGGGGTGAGGATTACTGGGGGGAGCAATCCTGCGATTCGCCGGTGCAAGATTAATGGGAACACTTACGGTTTGTGTGTTGACGCCAATGGCTATGGAACTGTGGAAAACTGCGATTTGACCGGCAATTCTCGCGGGGCGTGGGACATCGCTCCGGGGTGTTCTGTGCGGCGCACCGGCAATAAGGATGGCAGATTGTTTGGGTTTTGAGCCGGTGCGGGGGCTTTTGGAGGGTGCGTTATTAATAACAATCCCTACTGCTTTTGTAGGGATTGTTATTAACGCACCCTCCTAATTAAAAGAAGGCGGGGCGGTGGCGAATCAGGTTGAGGAATTCTTCGCGGGTTTTGTGGTCTTCGTCGAAGATGCCGATCATGGCACTGGTCACTGTCCAAGAACCGGGTTTTTGCACGCCCCGCATTGCCATGCACATGTGGGTGGCTTCCATGACAACGGCGACTCCCTTGGGTTCCAAGATGGTTTGAATGGCTTCGGCGACTTGGCGAGTCAGGCGTTCTTGCACCTGCAGCCGGCGGGCGTACATTTCAACAATTCGGGCTAATTTGCTGAGTCCGACTACTTTTTGGTTGGGGATGTAGGCGACGTGAGCTTTGCCCATAAAAGGCAGCATGTGGTGCTCGCAGAGGCTGAAGAAGTCGATGTCCCGCACGAGCACCATCTCGTTGTGACCTTCATCAAAGATGGCTCCGTTGACCAGTTTTTCTAGGGACTGGGAGTAGCCGCTGGTGAGAAACCGCATGGCTTCTGCCACCCGCTTGGGGGTTTTCAGGAGTCCTTCACGCTCTGGATCTTCTCCGAGGCTCAGCAGCATCGTCCGCACAGCTTCCATCAACTGCTGGTTGTCTTCTTCGGTGGGGGGGTGCAGATGGGGTAGGCGCTGACCGTTCAAGGTATTGCGGTCGGGGCGCGTTTCTACGGTGGGGATAGCCTCTGGAGTTGCAGAAACTTTGACGCTATTCTCGACGGATAAGTTGGAGCCTTTGGAACTGTTGGAATAAGTAACAGTCATGATAAGTCTGGGTTAAGTGTATGAGGAGTTGACAGAGTGAGCGCGTTTATTTCAGCTGTCAGCCGGTTCCGGATTTTGGATTGGCGATGCCTTCTAAAATCTGAGACTCGGTTGCTGAATGCTGAATGCTTTTAGAGGGTGCCGGCACTGGGCATTAGGGTCAATTCTTCGAGCGCTGCTGTCTCTGGCAGCAGAGCGATATGCAAGATGGACTGGGCGACAATTTCTGGGGTCAGCATGCTAGAGCGGTTAAAGTCTGCTCGCACGGTTTCCGCATCCCAGAGGGGGGTATTGACAGCGCCAGGACAGATAGCTGTGACGCGAATTCCGTGGGGGCGCTCTTCATCTGCCAGGGTTTTGGAAACAGCCATGACGCCAAATTTGCTGGCGGAGTAGGCACCCCAGTTGGGAAAGGTTTGCTTGCCGGTAATGGAGACTACGTTGACTATCAGTCCGCTTCGGCGGGCTCGCATTGCCGGCAAGACGCCTTGGATACACTGAAAGACGCTGGTGAGATTTAAGTCTATGACGCGCTGCCAGTCGGCGAGGGGGGTATCTATTAAGGTGCCGGTGTACCCTATACCGGCGCTGTTTACTAAGATATCGATGGGGTTTTCTTCGGCTGCAATCGCGGCAATTCTCTCGCGCACCGAGGAGATTTTCGCCAAGTCTAAGGGATAAACCCCAGCTTTGACGCCACAGAGCCGTGCGGCTTGAGCAACGGCTTCTAATTTTTCTTGGGAGCGACTGACTAAAGCAACATCTATTCCTGTTTTTGCGAACGCCAAGGCTGTTGCTTTGCCAATCCCACTGCTAGCCCCTGCGATCAGGGCACGCCGTTTTGTTGGGAAATTCATTCAGATTTCCAAATGCTTCTAATGAGCGTATTTTCTGGCTGACGCCAGTTATGCGAGACTTTCTGCTGGTGGACATTAGCCCTCAGCTTTTCTCAATTCATTTAGACCGGCTGGCTGGTCAGACAGCAATCTATACAGTGTCCAACCCTTACCAACCTTCTCGAAACTTGACTGGGGCTACCTGAGGGTTTTGGGACTATACCAGGTATCACCCCAGTCGCGGAACCGGAGACTAGCCAAGATGAAATAACCATTACAAATTGTTACGTTCCCATTCTATCACTCACGACCGCAGCTACAATGAGCAAATCTACTGAATTTTTCATCCCTCTAGAAAGGTGATGGACTTTTCTGTTTTCTATTTGAGTTCTGGCCTTTTCGCTAGAAAACCTTATTTGGCTAGGTTTCAACTAATGCCAGCCTCTTTAAACAAGACACTAATCAAACGGAAATCGCTGGGGGCCAACAATTCGACTTTTGGCAGTCGCAAACAAGTAGTGATAGCCAACCCCAGACAGCGCTCTTATTATTCTCCCTCTGTGCCCCTCGGGCGTCGTGGGGTTCATAAAATCACTACTTCTGAGGCACTACCCGACTTTCTAGTCTGGGCACGCACAAGTTGGCGGCGGATTTGGTAGCGAATGTAACAGATGTAAAGAATGTTCGCGATCTGTGGGATGGGGAAGGGGCTTGGGGCATGGTGAGTGGGAGAGGGGGAGCTGAGGGAAATTCCTGGGTCCCCGCCTGGAGCTACCGCAGTCCCAGGTAAATTTGCGCCCACTGCGGCACTAGGCGGGAACTTCCAGAAACATGCCAATGCGGCGGAACTTTTGATAGCGCAGTTCGCGGCGCTGCGGGGCGGTGAGCCCTGAGAGTTCCTCTAAGTTTTGTAAAAGTGCCTGCTTGAGAATCTCCGCCGCCTTGAGGGGATCGGCGTGGGCGGCCCCACTGGGTTCGGGCAACAGCTCGTCGAGGATGCCGAGGTTTTTCAAATCTTGGGCTGTGATTTTGAGGGCAACGGCGGCTTGGGGTGCCTTGCGGGCGTCTTTCCAGAGAATGGCGGCGCAAGCTTCCGGGGTGGCGACGGTGTAAACGGCGTGCTCGAACATCAGCAGCCGGTCGCCGACGCCAATGCCCAAGGCACCGCCGGAGCCGCCCTCTCCAATCAC
>CAZJNL010000277.1:0-6554 GCA_964546515.1 uncultured Oscillatoria sp. | reverse complement strand
AGGTACAGATATTAGATCCCCCCCCTTACCCCCCCCTTAAAAAGGTGGGGGGAAAGAAGTAAGGTGTTGCACTATTGCGGGATGGTAATGTCTGTAGCCGCAGGCGGCGTGCCTGCCCCCTCATCGTTTAGGGGCAACCACAGGGGGATTGCCCCTACAGTTTCATCCTTTTGATGTGCAACGCCCCTAATGCGGTTAATCAACAGAAGATGCTATGAGGGAGTCAGGGGGTGAACTTTTCTGGCTTCCTTGTTCAGGGAAGACAAATAAATTGATCAATTAACCGGAGTTGATCTGAAACAACTGCGCTATTATTGTGTCGCAGCGCCCCCTGCGACTTGACTAACTTTGTCACATTTGGCTAATTCGTCATAATATACCTGTCCCCCAACCTCCCAGACAAGGGGAATCGCCCGCATGGGGAAGGAGGTTGTGGGGATAAGTGTTGGAGGTAAATCAACCCTTGTCAAGAAACCAGTATCTTTAAGAATACTGGTTTCTGGGTTGATGATATTAACCCTTTTCACCGGCGCTCGTTTCGGGAAAAGTGCGTTTAAAGTCCTCGAGCAGATCGTCTATTTCTTCAAGCGCCTGATTCACATCAATCCTCAGCGTGCCCAGGTTTGGTTTTTCTAACAGCCGCACCAAAACTTCTCGCTGGGTTTCAATTTTGGCCATGCGCTCGATCAGTGTTTGTCTGTCCATCCTTTCCTTCCTTTTTTCAGCGTTCAGCTTTCAGGATAAGCTTGTATGGGCGTGTTGGAAACCCACTTTCAGGATAAGCTTGTATGGGCGTGTTGGAAACCCACCCCTGCTGAGGGTTATTAGGGAGCGGGCGTCCTGGAGACGCGCCTCGGCTTAAGTGTTTTTATGCGAGATATACTATTATAGCACAACTTGGGGGTTTAAAAAATATGGGTGCCAGCTCAACGCAGGAAAGGCGGGCGTTTGGTGTCCGCCTGCTTGTGCTTGATCATTTCAGCCAGAAAGTGTTTGAGGGCTTTTTCGCGATTTTTCATAAAGGCAGCCCAGAACCCCGGTTGAAACTCATCCATCGTTTTGGCCAAGGCCCACACATCCACTGCTAGGATGTTGTAGAGCATTTCATCCTCTCGCTTGAGGGATTGAATTTCCTCGATTAAGCCACTTTTTGCGTCGGAAGGCCCATTTTTGTGACCGGTCATGTGAATTACTCAGTTATAAAGGAACATATTAAGCAACGACAGCCCAACCCAATATCTTCTGTCTAGATGATACTGGCTGTTGCTGTCGGCAGGCTGGCGCTGCCAAACAAGTGGCGGTGAGGTGTCGGGTTGCGCTGACTCCGGGTGACACGGGATTGCGGCAAATGGAGCTGCTGTCCGGATCTGGCACGCGGGTGCCGGTGGGACGCTCCGGAACCCAAAATTGGGGGCGGGCCCTCCGTGGGGGCTTGACTGAAATGGCTGCTCAGGTGCCGGTTGCACGAACTCTCTCATCCGTCTGGCACCCTCAAAGCAAGGATAATAAAGGCTGAAGAGATTGCAAGTGGAACCAGCTAGTTAATATGTTACCTCAATTGTCTTTGGCAACCCTGGGTTTAGGGGTTGGCAGTGTCTTAACCGCTGTCGGCTTGGCGGCTTATTTCGCCGACAACGCTACATTGAATCTGGCGGGATTCTTTTACGGGATTCCCTTGCTGCTGGGGGGCTTGGCGCTGAAAGCGGCGGAACTGGTGCCGGTGCGGTTCAGCGAGCCTACCGCTGCAGATGTCCTGGCGCTGCGGGACAAGGGTGCCACCGGCACCCAAAATCAGATTCGCAAAGACATCACCCGCTATCGCTACGGTCAAAAAGCCCATCTCGACGAGGCGCTGACTCGCTTGGGGCTAAGCCCCACCGACGAGGAGCGCCCGGTGCTGCAGGGGTTGCGGGAAGCGGAGATTGCCGGTGCTTACGCCTTAATTTTGGAATTTGACTCGCCGCTGATTGCTTTGGCAACTTGGCAGCAAAAACAGGAGAAAATGGCAAAATTTTTTGGCCCGGGGGTGCGGGTGGAAGTGACGCAGCCGGCGGAAAAGCGAATTGACGTGGCTCTGATTGCGACGCCAAAAGGCTAATTGGGGCATTGGGGATGGGGCCCGCTCGCACTGGGATAATTGGCTAGAAGCGGGCGTAGCACAGGCTCGACGCCTGTGCTACCTCGCTCCTCACTTCTGCAATCGAACGGCGTACCACTGCAAAAATTCTCCCGGGCCATTTACGTCCAAGGAGCAGCTGGTGTCAAGCAGATACTTGGCTTGGGCGTCGGCGGTGGTAAATTTTTGCAAATCCCGTGGCAAGTCATGCGGTTGATTGGCCAAAATAGTCTTGAGCTTTTCGAGCAGTTCAGCAGCCGTGAGGAATTGCTCCGGCTGGTTGGTTTCGAGAACTACAAAGTGTTCTTCCTGATAGATTAACGGATCTGCCATCTTTTCGGCTCCTCTGTTCTCGCTGGGTCAAACCGTAGCGCAGCACATCTGTCTGGTGATGTGCCCCCGCCTGCGTCTTTTGTAGCACAGGCGTCGAGCCTGTGCATCGCCTGTGCCTCGCCTGTGCCTCTGACTCCTGCTGCCGGCCCCCAACTTCAGAAATATTTAAACTTATACCCTTGACAATTCACACATTATGTGATAAAAAAGTCGGGAGTGATTGCGATGGGGAGACGCGCCGGCTGCAGCAGAACACTGAGAATCGCCGGCAGGATGTGACTGGCAGGGGGCGCAGGCGCAAGGGAAGCAGCATCTGCTAGAGGAATCTTTGGCATAACTAAAGAAGGGGTTGCAAATGCCGGACAATTGGGGCCAACTCGTTGGGGGACTGATGCTGGAACTGTTAAAAAATTTTTTCTCGGGCCACTTTATGCCGCACGGGCAGTGCTACCTGTGGAAGCCAGAGTTGGTGTGGCTGCATGCGGTGTCGGACTTGTTAATCGCACTGTCCTATTACGCCATTCCCCTGATGCTGCTGTATTTCGTTCGCAAGCGACGAGATGTGCCCTTCGGCTGGATAATCCCGCTGTTTAGCAGCTTGATTGTCGCCTGCGGCACAACCCACCTGATCGAGGTGTGGGTGGTGTGGCACCCCGATTACTGGCTCGCCTGCTTCCTGAAAGCCCTGACAGCAGCTATCTCCGCATTGACGGTACTGCAACTGGTGCCGCTGCTGCCGAGGGCGCTAGCGCTCCCCAGCCCAGTCCAACTGGAGTTAGTTAACAAAACTCTGCAAAAAGAAGTCAGCGAGCGGCGCTCTGCAGAGGAGCAAGTTCGCACCCTCAACAGCCAGCTGGAACAGCGAGTCAGCGAACGGACTTCCGAGCTAGAGACGGCTAACGCTCAATTGCTCAAAGAAATCGGCGAGCGCCAGCAAGCGCAGGAGGAACTGCAAAAATCTCTGGCGCTGCTGCAAGCAACCTTCGACTCAACTGCAGACGGGATACTTGCGGTTGACACAGAGGGAAAAATCGTCACCTTTAACCGCAAGTTCCAAGAAATGTGGCAGATTCCCGATGCGATAGCTGAATCGGGAGAATCGCCGGCATCTCTGGCAATCGTCAAAGACCTGCTGAAAAGTCCAGAAAGCTTATTCTGCGAAATTAAGCCACTTGCCGAGACGCGACATGTCGCGTCTCTACAGGGTGACAGTTACGACATCTTGGAATTTAAGGACGGCAGAATCTTTGAGCGTTACTCGAGCCGGGAGCGGGTTGGGGATACCACCGTGGGCACAGTGTGGAACTTTCGAGACATTACGGTTCGCAGGCAGGCAGAAGCAGAGCGCGATCGCTTTTTCACCCTGTCCCTAGACATGCTTTGCGTTGCCGGGTTTGACGGCTATTTCAAGCAACTGAACCCCGCGTGGTCAAAGACACTCGGCTTTAGTGATTCAGAACTCACAGGTAAACCTTTCATCGATTTTGTTCATCCTGAAGACCGGGAAAAAACAATTGCCGAAGCTGCGAAACTTGCCGCCGGCACAGATGCAATTTGCTTTGAAAATCGCTACTGCTGCAAAGATGGATCGTACCGGTGGCTGTTGTGGAACTCCACAACATACCCAGACCGGCAAATTATCTATGCTGTAGCGCACGACATCACCGATCGCAAGCTGCAAGAGGTGGCGCTGCAACAGACAAATAGCATGCAGCGGGCGATTTTGGACAGCGCCAACTACACGATCGTTTCCACCAAACCAGACGGCACAATCCGCACCTTTAATGCGGCGGCGGAGCGATTGCTGGGATATACTGCAGAAGAAGTAATCGGAAAAACAACGCCGGCTATCATCCACGACTTCCAGCAGGTAGTGCGTCGTGCTTCCGAGCTTTCAGCCGAGCTGGGAGTAACGATTGAGCCGGGGTTTGAAGTATTTGTTGCCAAGGCGCGTTGCGGGGAGACAGACGAGCGAGAATGGACTTACATCCGCAAAGATGGCAGCCGCTTTCCGGTGCTGGTGTCGGTGACAGCGCTGAGGGACACCGAAGGCAACATCACCGGCTTCATGGGAATTGCCAGCGATATTACCTCGCGCAAACAAGCTGAGGCGGCGCTGCGAGAAAGCGAGCAGAAATACCGCTCCGTTGTGGACAGCGTTAAGGAAGTGATTTTCCAGACGGATGCAGGGGGCTTGTGGACATTTCTCAATCCCGCCTGGACGGAAATCACGGAATTTTCAATTGAGGAAAGCCAGGGCACGAATTTCTTAAATTACGTTCATCCCGACGACAGGCAGCGCAATTTAGAACTGTTTCGACGGCTAATTGAACGCAAAAAAGATTACTGCCGGCACGAGGTTCGTTACCTAACCAAAAACGGTGGGTTCCGCTGGATTGAGGTGTTCGCTCGGCTGACCTTGGATGCTAATGGTGAGATTGCCGGCACCTCTGGGACGCTCAACGACATCACGGAGCGCAAGCAAGCGGAAGAGGCGCTGCAACAGCAAGCTGAGCGGGAGCGGCTGGTGGGAGCAATTGCCCAGCGCATCCGCCAGTCTTTAGATTTAGACGAAGTGCTTTCTACAGCTGTGGCGGAAGTGCGGCAATTCCTGCAAACCGACCGAACAGTGATTTACCGCTTTCTGCCAGACTGGAGTGGGGTGATAGTCGTTGAGTCGGTTGGTGAGGGTTGGGTGGAAACTCTAGGAACCAACATCAAAGATCCTTGCTTTGAGGAAAGCCTTGTTTCCCGCTACCCGCAAGGTCGCATTGCTGCGATTGAGGATATTTACACTGCTGGGATAGCCCAGTGCTACCTTGACCTGCTCGAGCGGTTTCAGGTGAGAGCCAATTTGGCGGTGCCGATTCCGCAAGGAGAATCGCTGTGGGGGTTGCTGATTGCCCATCACTGCAGTGCTCCCCGCCGGTGGGGCGAGTCGGAAGTGGAGTTGCTAAAACAGCTGAGCGTGCAGCTGGCGATAGCTATCCAGCAATCCACCCTCTTCAAGCATGCGCAAAATGAAATTATGGAGCGCAAACAAGCAGAAGAGGCGCTGCGGGAATCGGAGGAGCGCTATCGCGCTATCATCGAAGACCAAACGGAACTCATCTGCCGTTTTCTTCCCGACGGCACTTTTATTTTCGTCAATGAAGCATACTGTCGCTATTTTGTCAAGGGGCGCGAGCAACTCCTCGGGCAGCACATTACGGCAGTGATTCCAGCGGAACTCTGGCCACAGGTGCGACAGTCGCTGGCAACTCTTACGCAAGAAAAGCCGGTGGGGACTTCGGAGTATGGCGCTATTTTGCCCACCGGCGAGGTGCGGTGGCTGCAGTGGACTGACCGGGCTATGTTCGGCGAAGGCGGGCAGGTGGTGGCATTCCAAGCCGTCGGGCAGGACGTTACAGAGCGCAAGCAAGCGGAGCTAGAACTGCAGGAGAGCGAGGCGGCAATTCGGGCGCTGTATGAGGTGACGGCTGCTTGCGACTTGAACTTTGAAGGGCGTTTGCAGCGGATGCTGGAGATGGGATGCCGCCGGTTTGGCCTTGATATTGGCACTGCTGGGCGAATTTACGGCGGGCGCTATGAGGTGATCGCGGCGCAATTGCCTGCGGGCGCAATCCGACTGATTAAAGGGGATGCTTTTAATCTGCAGCAGACTTACGATTCGTTCGCCGTTCAGGGTTCGTCGCCTAATGCAATTGCCAATGCAGTCTGTTTTGAGTCCGCCGCAACATCCGAGTGGCGCAACCATCCGGCTTATGCGGCTCGCCAGCTAGAGGCTTATATCGGTGCTGCGGTGTTGGTAGGGGGCAGCGTTTACGGCACTCTCAGCTTCGCCAGCCCGACGCCCCGCCCGCACCCGTTCAAAGGCGCAGACAAAGAGCTTCTGAAGCTGATGGCTCAGTGGGTTGGGGGCGAGATTGAGCGCGAGAGCGCCAGAGAGGCTTTGCAGCGGCAATTGCAGCGCAGCTTTTTGCTCGGAAAGATCACCGAGGAGATTCGCCACCAGCTGAGTACGGAAGAAATTTTTCGGACGGCGTGCTCTGTGCTCGGTGAGGCGTTTGGGGTGAATCGCTGTCTGATTCACTCTTATATTGCC
>CAZJNL010000276.1:0-6577 GCA_964546515.1 uncultured Oscillatoria sp. | reverse complement strand
AGCAATTGCACGTTGTCGAGGAGAAATTGCCAGCGTCGTTCCGACTCCAGCAGCGTCGCTTCTGTTTGCTTGCGTTCGTGCAGTTCAATATGAAGCTGTTCATAGAGTTCCGATTGGTGGATGGCGATCGCCAGTTGACTGGCAATTTGTTCGAGCAATTCTATCTCCCAGGATTGCCAGTGACGGGGTGCGGCATTTTGGTAGATGGCTAATAAACCCCAGAGCGCTTCTCCCGAAAAGAGCGGGGCGATCACGTAAGCTTTAGCTTGAAACTGTTCCAAGAGTTCGATATGACAAGGCTGAAGCCCAGCCGTGTAAATATCTGCCACAACAAAGGTTTCGCGATTTTGGAAGCGACCTCCTCCAGTCTCTTGCAGATAGGTGTCTTCCCAAACCTTTTGAACATCGGGGGGCACCAGTTTTACCCAATCTGGAGCGACGGACTCCACAACAAAATCCCCACTCCAATCGGGATTAAAGCGGTAAACCGCAGCCCGCTCGACTTGTAATGTCTGCCTGACTTCAGTGACAGCTGTATTGAGAATGGCATTCAGTTCCAGAGACTGGCGAATCGCTTGGGTAATAGAAAAGAGCAACTGTTCCTGTTTGGCTTGCTGTTGCAAGAGTTCTTCAGCGCGTTTGCGCTCGCTGATATCCAGCAGCACGCCCAGCGAGCGCACGGGTTGCCCCGATTCATCGTAAATGGCTTTGGCACGCCCCATCAACCAGTGAACGGAGCCGTCGGGATGCACAACTCGATATTCTGCTTCATAATCGATGCGAGCTTCCAGACAATAGGCAAGCATCTCTTCCACCCGATCTCGGTCTTCAGGATGCAATCGCTCTCGCCAGAGCTGGTAACTGGGCGAAATCGCACCAGGCACTAAACCCAGCAAAGTGAAGTGATTGTCATTCCAAACTAGGTTTCCTGTGGTAATATGCCAATCCCAAAAGCCGATGCGGGTCAAATCTAGAGCCAGTCGGCGCTGTTCCTCGCTCTCGCGCAGGGCTAATTCAGCTTGTTTTCGCTCGGCTTCGGCACGCTTGCGGTCGCTAATATCAAACAAGGTAGACCGGCTCATCAGAAAGTTACCTGCCGCATCTTTAATCGCGGTAGCATTCAGGCTTAACCACCTGCTTGAGCCGTCTTTGCAGAGCATCTGAAAATCCAGATTTTCGACCCATCCCTGTTGCTTAAACCGGGGAAAGTTCTGGAAAAAAATCTGCTGGCTGTCAGGGGCAATGAACTCCAAAAATTTCTTTTTGTGCAGGACTTCATCGCGGGTATAGCCCAACCATTTCAGCTCGGTATCATTAATCCGAATGATTGTCCCTTCTGCGTCCAGCGAGTGATAGCCACAGGGAGCATTATTGTAGAGGTCTTCAACTTCACGGCTATATTGCTCCCTGGCTAATTCGGCTTGTTTTCGCTCCGTAATGTCGTTGTTGATTTCCAGGATCTTAACCGGTCTGCCGGCATCGTCTTTTTGGACAACCCAACGGCTGGCCAAGGCGATCTGGCGATTGTCCCGGGTGAAATGAACGAGCTCTCCTTCCCAGTACCCTTTTTCTAACAGTTCTGCTTCAATCTCAGCCAGCGGCTGGGGAAACTGGGTTTTCAAGAGAGCGTGCGACTCTTGTCCGAACGCCTCCGCTTTTGACCAGCCATACATGGACTCGGCTCCCCGGTTCCAAAAGGTGATCGCCGAATTCAGATCCCAGGTGATGATACTGTCGTGGGCGAGTTCTAGCAGTTGTGCTTGTTCTTTCAGCAATTGATAGGCGTGTTCTTTCTGTAGTAGGGCAACTAAGAGGCGCTCGTTCACCTCGGTTAGTTCTGCTGTTCGCGCTGTTACCCGTTCTTCGAGTTCGGCATTCAGCTGTTGCAGTGCGAGTTGCGCCTGTTTTCGCTCTGTAATATCTTCAGAGAAGAGAATGATGCCACCAATATCGCCATTGGGGCGATACCAGGGGTGAACTTCCCACCGGAACCATTGCTGCAACCCATCTGAGTGAACAAACAGATATTCATCGCATTTCACGACGAAGCCCGCCAGACCGCGCTGATGGCTTTGCTTCAACCGCTCTTCCTGATTGGGAAAAATCTCGTAGTGCGAGCGCCCAATTATCGATTCTGTTGAAGTGAGTGAATTGAGACGCAGTTCATCCAGCCATCGCTGGCTTGCCGCAATGTAGCGCATCTCGCGATCGAACATCATAATACTGGTGGGGGCATATTTGATGAACAGTCGCAGTTTTTCTTCACTCTCCTGCAGCGCCAGTTCTGCCTGTTGGCGCTCCCTCAGTTCCGCTCGCACCCGCTCAAATAAATCAGCTTGCTGGATGGCAATTCCGGCTTGAATGGCCACCTGTCGGATCAGTTCAATTTCAAAAGATTGCCACTGACGGGGAGCCGCACATTGGTGAGCCGCCAGCAATCCCCACAATTCCTCGTCTTTGACGATGGGAGCAACCAAATTGGCTCTGACCTGGAAGTTTGCCAGAAATTCAACGTGACAGGGACTTAGACCAGAATTATAGATATCGGATTTCGCCGTAACTAAGCCTTGTTTTAGGGGGGCGACGTATTCTTCGCCAATGCAAGGGTCGCAGATTTGGATCGGTAAGAGGGCCATCCAGCCGGCTCCAACAGACTCCACAACCACCTTACCAGCCCAGCCCGGAGAAAACTGCAAGACAATCACGCGGTCGCACTGAAGAAACTGCCGCACTTCATCCACTGTTGTTTGGAGGATTTCTTCTAAATTCAGCGATTGGCGGATGCGCTGGGTAATTTCCTTCACCAGCCGCTGTAGCTCGAATTGCTGGTGCAGCAGGGTTTCTGCCTGCTTGCGACCGTCAATATTCATAATGGTGCCGGTCATTCGCACCGGCTGACCGGCAGCGTCATAAAAGCCGTGTCCCCGTCCCTCAACCCAGTGAGTGCTGCCATCTAGCCAGATAACGCGAAACTCGTACTGGTAGCTACTGCGTGTTTGCAGGGCTTGCTGCAGTGCCCGCTCCAAGGCTTCGCGATCTTCTGGATGGACGCGAGCGTCAAAGGTTTCATATCTGCCGTCAAATGTCCCCGGAGCTAGCCCCAATAACAGCGCATGTTCCGGCGACCATTTAATTTCTCCCGTCACTAGATTCCAGTCCCACATCCCCATCCGCGCTGCTGACAGAGCCATCCGCAGTTGCTCGGCATTTTCCTGAGCCAATTGCAGGCTAAGTCGCTCAACCTTTTTTTTGCTCTCCTGAAAATTGGCAGTGAGCAGGTTGATTGCAAGGGCAACCAGCAGGAAAAAACTTAACTGGAATAAATCTTGTGCTGTGTCGAGCAAAAAAAATTGATACGGGGGGTCAATAAAGAAATAATCGATCGCCAGTGTGGAAAGGACAACAGCAACCATTCCCGGTCGAAAGCCGCCATACCAGGCACTCACAATGATAGCGATGTAGAAAAGCGGACTAATGATTGTTGACAGCAGCGGTTTTAACCAGAGGGTGAGTTGCAGCGCCATCGCCGTTGAACCAATTGCCACCCCATAGGGCCAACATCGCCGGTAAAATCTGATCATGCCTCTCTCCTTTTCCTGTTCCTGTACTTATTAGTCCCCAGTTGCGTGCGGAATTCCCCCCCGCCTGCTGTGCCAGCGCAGGCGCTCAATTCGGCTGAGTATCCGCGTCACGAGTTCTGGGCCAAGCACCGGCTTGGTAATGAAGTCATCGGCTCCAGCCGCAAAAGCTTGCTGGAGGGATTCCGCATCAGTATGAGCCGTCACCACTAAAATAGGTATATCGCCCCAATGGGTATCCTGCCGCACCACCTGACACAATTCTATGCCACTGACTGGGGGCATTTCTAGATCCAGCATTACTAAATCTGGCGATATAGCAGTCAGCACTTCCCAAAATCGCTGGGGTTCTGTCAGCGCTGTCACCTCCAGTCCCCACGGAGTCAGCAACGCTGACAGTCCAGCCCCGATCGCCGGGTCATCATCTACTATTAATACTTTGGCTTCTGAGGTTTTGGGTTGAGGCAGCACGCGAGCGAGCGCCTGAAAAATCTCCCGGGTTGTCGCGGGTTTGCCTAAAAATTGTTTAGCACCTAACCGCGATACGGCTAAGCGATCTGCAAGGCTATCTCGTCCGGCGAGCGCCACTACTGGGATATCGGGCGAGCGCTCTGTCAGTTCCCTCAACAGCGTCAATCCATCTTCTTCTGTTTCAGAAAAACTTAAATCCAGGAGAATCGCATCGGGAGCCGCCAGTGCGAGGCGGGATCGGGCTGTTGCCAGATCGGGAGCAATTTTCATGCGGATTCCCCAAACGTCCGCCTCGGAGAGCAACCGTTCTGTCAGCTTAGCATCATCATTGATCGCCAAGACGCGACGAGTTTGGATTGTAGGGACTGGTTGATGTGGGGAATTTTTCGGGGACTTTGCCAACTCCTGTTGTAAAGCCATTACCAATTGGGAGAACCGGCAAATCTCATCCTGTTTCAGGGGGCGAGCGCCCATCAGTAAATGTTCGGCTTCCCGCGCCAGCTTAGAACCTTCTGGATACCCAAAAGTCCCCATCGATCCGGCCAGCTTGTGCGCTTCCCGCTCAGCCGCCAGCTGCAATTCATTGTTACAATTACCTTCCGAAAGTGCAGTTTTTGCTTTTTCCAGCACCCCAACCTGTTCCGCAAAAGAATTGCGGAATCGCTCCAGCACCCGATTGACAGCAGTCATATCTTTGGGGGCAGGTTTTTTTTGGCTGTCTTTGTTTGTTTCAGAGTTTGTTTCAGAAGTAGAGTCAGGGCGATTGGGTGCGGGCTTTAACCGATATCCCATGCCATAAACCGTTTCGATAATCTCTTCTATAATACCGCCGGCTTTCAGTTTCTTGCGCAAATCTTTAATATGCGTCGTCACTGCATTTTCAGTCGGTGCGTCATCAAACCCCCAAAGGCGATCTAGAATCTTGCTGCGGCTGAAGATGCGATTTGGATTTTGCAAAAACAGTTCCAGCAGGTTGTATTCTGTTGCGGTGAGCGAAATCACTTGCTCCCCACAGGTGACTTTGGCGGAAGTTGAGTCTAAACAGAGTTCTCCCCAGCTTAGCGTTTGCGATCCCAAAGCCCCACTGCGGCGCAACAAAGCCCGAATCCTTGCTGCCAGTGCTTCCGGGTTGTATGGTTTGATAACGTAATCGTCCGCCCCGGCATCCAGCCCAGCCACAATGTCCGCATTGGAATTCGTCGCGGTTAGCAGCAGGATGGGTTTAGTGTAGCCTTGCGAGCGCAGTTTCCGGCAGAGGTTAATTCCGTCCAGCTTGGGAATGTGCCAGTCCAGCAAAATCAAGTCATACTCAATCGCTGTGGCCAACTCCAGTCCGGTTTGGCCATCGCTGGCCTGGGCGATCGCGAAATCATGGGCAGCCAGCAATTTGGCCAGAGCTGCTCTCATCAATGTATCGTCTTCTACCAACAGAATTTTCATCTGCGCTATCCTTTGGCCATCACTTGGCCGGCACCAGTTTTAGAGGCCGCGCTCTCGGACTGGAGAGTAATGCGGTTTTTGGTTTCACCGGCACTGTTCTCACCGCAGGGGGACAAGGGTAAAAATAAATGATTTCGGTGCCAGCGGAATTCAGATGATTTTCCACTATTCTACTCCCCTGGGTATGATTTATTGCCTCTCCAGGGGGGAAACTTACAATCTTAACTTATATTAAGCTCCAACCGTTTACAGCCCTTTAGGCCAGAAAGCTCAACGCTTTGCAGGACTCCAGCGCCGTAAACGCCGGCACCCGTGCCAGATCCAGCATCCGAAGCATTTGTCAAAGATCCCGTCCCCGGTAGAGGAGATGCCTCTTTGTCTGGACATCGACGCTGAGATAGGGGGCTCGGCGGAGTTACTCGAATGCGCCGACAGCTGGGAATATGTTGCCCGCCTGCCCACTATCAGGAGGTTTTTGGCCCCGATGGCCAGCAGCGCAAACAGGAGACACAAAATAAGGTGCCGGTGCGCTGCATGTGCCGGTGCGCCTGCATGTGCCGGTGTGAGGAGGATGCCGGTGTGGGGAGGGTGCCGGTGCGCTGCATGTGCCGGTGCGAGGAAAATGCCGGTGTGAGGAAAGTGCCGGTGCGAGGAAAATGCCGGTGTGAGGAAAGTGCCGGTGCGAGGAAAATGCCGGTGTGAGGAGGATGTCGGTGTGGGGAGGATGCCGGTGCGCCTTCTTGGCGTCCTTGGCGTCTTGGCGGTTGATTATTCAGGTTAATCATTTCGCTACAAGAGACACAACATAAGATGCCGGTGCGCCAAACATGCCCGTGCGCCAAACATGCCCGTGCGCCAAACATGCCGGTGCGCCAAACATGCCGGTGTGGTTCAACTACTGTAGAACGCGCCCGTCGCGTCTCTACAAATCTCGGACTTTCGAGCCAGAGAGCTCCATCATCCGAGCTCAGAACTCCATCATCCGAGCAAGGGTGCCCATCGGTGGAGGTAGGAACTCCATCATCCGAGCTCAGAACTCCATCATCCGAGCTCAGAACTCCATCATCCGAGCTCAGAACTCCATCATC
>CAZJNL010000275.1:0-6583 GCA_964546515.1 uncultured Oscillatoria sp. | reverse complement strand
CTCGAACGATGGAGCTTGGAGCTCGAACGATAGAGCTTGGAGCAGCGCTAAGAGCTTCTGGGCCTTGCGGCCTACGAACGATAGAGCTTGGAGCTCGGCTGAGCGCGAGTAGTGCGACACGAGGAAGACAGTAGAACATCAAACGCCCTCACGCCGGTGCTAATAGCGCTTCTCATATCAGTGCGTTACATTTTTCGCTTTCGCACTCTCAAAGGGGAGGGGAGACGCGATTCGGCGTTCTACAAGAGAAAGGATATGTGGACTGTCTTGTTTTGGACAGGCATCCATTTTTCAACCCGCTATGTACCATCGCAAATTGAAAACCGCTATAAGCTGTTAGGTTTTTAATCTGCTTGTGGTCGAAAGAAGGCAGAGCCGACCGAGCCGCGTTCCCAGCTTGAGCTGGGAAAAAGGATGAAACTGTAGGGGCAATCCCCCCGTGGTTGCCCCTAAACGATGCCGGAACGAGGGGATTAATTTTCCTGTACCTCTGCCTGTGTCCTCTTCCTTCTTGGCGTTCTTGGCGTCAATGCGGTTCATTATTAAAGCTATTAAGTAAACACCAATGGGGGTGGGGTTTCCCCTACTTCGCCTTCGCTTCCAGGTTCTCCAACCTGCTTCTCAACTCCTGATTCTCCTTCTTCAACTGGTCGAGTTCTTCCCGCAGCTGTTGAACAGCCTTATCAGAACCGGCATTCTTCTGCACCTTGCCAACCGCCTCCTCAGCAATGCGGCGCACCCGCCCGTCAGCCGTTTGCTCCGACAAAGATTGCAGAATGCCAATCGCCTTGACTGTCTCCATTTGCCCCAGCGCCGCGACAACCGCCACTTGCGTCAGGAAAAATGTTTCGCGCGACAGTTCCTTAAGCCGCTGCAAAATCCGCTCCAAATCAGCCTGCGTCTGTCCAGTAGAAATCCCTCCCAGAGCGCGAATCGCAGCCAAACGCAAAGGTTGCGGCACCCCAAGAGCCGTATATTCCAGAATAATATCGAGCGCTTCTTGGGAAGTCTTCATCTGGCTCAGACCCCCGATCGCACCCGATCGCACCACCTCATTCCAGCCTGCTCGCTCTTGCAGCACCGACTCCAGCAACTTCAGAACCTTCTCTTCCTTCAGCTTCGAGCTTCGCTGAGCACCGGCAATCGCGCCCACCGCACGACAAGCCGCCGCCTCCACATAATAGCTGGGGTCGCCCACCTCCACCACCGGCTCAATCGCCTGATAGCTCTCGTCCGTCTTAATTTTGCTTAAGCCCTCCACAACCGCCGTCCGCACCCGGGCTTCAGAATCGTTCAGCCCACTAACCAAAGCCTCAAACGCTTGGTCGAGCTTCACCTCCGCCAGCTGTTGGGCCACTTCCGCCCGCACGCCCCAGAAGCGGTCATTTTGCAGCGCCTCTGACAGCGCTTTCACCGCCTCCAAACCGCCTTTCTTAGCCAGCGCCTCAGCGGCATAAATGCGCGAAATTGGGTCTGGGTCAAACTTCAGCTGGGCTTTCAGTTCCGGAATCGGGCACTCCAGCGTCACGGTTTTGAGCGCGTGATTGCCGGCATCAAAACTGACAAACTGCGGCTTTTCTTCTAAGGGGAAATAAAAACTCTGCTCCCGCTCGCACACGCGCACGGTAAAAGTTTTGAAGTCAGGGGTGAGGTTAGCACCGGCAGAGGTTTCTTGCTCTCCTGTTAACTCTTCCCGGACATACCCAAAAGCAATGGGCAGTTTCAG
Organism: uncultured Oscillatoria sp.; assembly: GCA_964546515.1. Classification (GTDB taxonomy): domain Bacteria; phylum Cyanobacteriota; class Cyanobacteriia; order Cyanobacteriales; family Oscillatoriaceae; genus Oscillatoria. The sequence goes on along the minus strand of CAZJNL010000275.1, from coordinate 4,857 downwards.
GTCAAATAAATCCTTACCGGCACCATTGCTGTTCTCTTTCGCCTGGGTTTGCGTTACTGTGACTTTAGCCAGTTTGCTGTCGCCGTCCCAAGAATACGCTACTTTATAATCTGGATGACCGCCGCGATAAACGTACTGGTCAAATAAAAATAGGAGATTGCGACCGGTGGCTTTTTCGATTGCCCGCAGCAGGTCAACGGTTTCGACGGTTGAGTGGGCGCTGTCTTTAATGAATGTGCCAATGGCTTTGAAAAATAGCTCCATTCCCAGGTGGGCGCGAATCATGTGGTAGACGCAAGCTCCTTTTTCGTAAAGGTGCCGGTCGTACAGTTCAATGGGTTCTCGGTAGACGTGGGTGACTATCGGACGGCGGTAGCGCTCAGCGTCTTCTGCCAGATAGTTGCTCGCTTGTTTGAGCCGGTAGTAGGCGGCTTCTTCTGCGCCGTACTCGCGATCTGTCCACAGGACTTCGGAGTAGGAGGCCATGCCTTCTTTGAGCCACGCATGGGACCAGTGTTTGATGACTACTAAGTCGCCAAACCACTGGTGCGCCAGTTCGTGGGCGACGAGGCTTTCGGTGCTGCGGTTGTCTAGAGACGCCCGTTCGTCTAGCAAGCACCTGTCTGTCAGCAGGGTGGTGGAAGTGTTTTCCATGCCGCCAAAGATGAAGTCATCGACGCAAACTTGGGCGTATTTGGGGAAGGGGTAAGGGTAGCCGAAAGTTTGGCTGAAAAATTGAATCATCGCCGGCGTTTTGCCCATGCTGCGGCGGGCGTCCTCTTCTCTGCCCTTTTCGACATAGTAGGTGACGGGGACAAAATGCCAGCTGTCCTGAATCTCGGCAAAGTCGCCTACTGCCAGGGTCATCAGGTAGGTGGGGTGGACTTGTTTTTGATACCAGTGGTAGATTTTGTCCTCACCGGCATCTTCTGTCGCGATCAGTTCCCCATTAGAAATGGCGCGTAACCCGCTTGGCACTCGCACGCGAATTTCCGAGGTGGCCAATTGGCCCGGGTAGTCGAAGCAGGGAAACCAGTAGCGGGAGTCTTCGTCTTCTCCTTGTGTCCAAACTTGCACCGGCTTATTGGGGTAGTGCTCTTCGGGTGCGACGAAGTAGATCCCCCGCTGGGGTTTTTCGGCGCTGTAGGCGATCTGCAGCGTCACCGGCACTTCAGCTTCCGTCGCCGGCAAAAGCCGCACCTGCAACTTTTCGCCGTCATATTCAAAGTGTTGCTCCTTTTCGCCAACCTTCACCGATTTGATGTCCAGATTGACAGCATCCAGGGTGAGCCGGTCAATCTCGCTGCGCACCGGACGCAGCCGGATGCTGCACGTCCCCTGAAAGCTGCGACTGGGAATATTCAGCACTAGGTCAAGGAAAATATGCTCCACTTGGCCCGGTCTGTCCGGGTTGTAGTGGGGGCGGGAACCGGGCAACTCAAAGGATTTGTGGCCGTTCTTGTCTGCATCAAAGTAAGAGTGCAACATGCAAAATGATATGAGCGGGATGAATGCTGGCGCTATTCTTACCACATTAGCGCGTTTTGCCCCCCCTGATCGCGCCAGTGGGGAGGACGCCCCGGTCTATTATATGTGCGATTCAGCGGAGTATCGCATCTTTGAACTGTTTATATTAAATATTCCAAACCTTTACAGCTTATGGCTGTTTTATTGCTCCGGTTAATTGCTTTATTAAAATCCCCGGCAGTCGTGCGGGGAGGAAGTCGGAGTGAAGATTTGTGAGCCGTCAGCTTGTCAATGGAAAATGGGCCGGTACAGGATTGAAACTTGAAAAGTTTAGATTGTCAGACAGGGAGCATCCCGTTTTGGCATTTGCCAATATGCCCGGGCGATTATAACCCACCGGCACTGAACAGAAAAAGCCCGCGCAGGCGGGCGAAAGTTTGTATAGGCGCGACTTCCAATCGCCAGCCATCCCCCGATTTCCAATCGCCCGCCACCCCCTGATTTCCCATCGCCCGCCATCCCCCGATTTCCCATAGCCACCCCAAGGCATTGCCGGGAGTGCCGAAAGTGTGTCATATTATTAAAGATAATCCGAGGCAAGTAAAAATGTCTGAAAGAAGAAAACCGCTGCTAGTGGCTGTGGCAGCCGTTGTGGCAGCAGGAACTGTGGCAGCCTATCTTTATTTCAAAGGGATTCCAGGAAAGTTAGCGACTCCCCTCGACAGCGCGAAAGTTGTCCCAGATGAAGCCTTGATGACAGCGTTTATCTCTGCTGACTCCCAAAACTGGTCAAAATTGCAGCAGTTTGGCAGCCGGGAAGCCCAACAGATAATCGCTCAAGGGTTGCAGAACTTCCAAGCTCAGATGCGGGCTGACACCAATATTGATTTTGAGAAAGATTTGCAGCCTTGGGTGGGTGGGGTGATGTTCGCATTTCTGCCGGCACCGGCTGAAGCGTCTGCATCGGAACCCAACCTGCTGATGGTGGTGGGAATAAAAAATAAGCTGAAAGCCCTGGAGTTCGCCAATCGGCTGAAAGCTCAAAAACAGGCAACCGTTGAGGAAAGTCAGTATAAGGGGATTGCTGTCTCTAATATTAAAGAGCAAAATGGCACCAGCTACAGTACGGCTGTGCTGGGCGACTATTTGGTGCTAGCTTTCCAAACAAAAGTGCTGGAAGCGGCAATTGATACGTTTAAGGGCGAGCCTTCCCTGGCATCGGCTGCCGGTGCGGCTGAGGCGCTGGCTAAAGGTGCCGGTGTGGAGAATCCCATCGCTCAGGTGTATCTGAAAGACTATGCCGGTTTGGTGCGGGAATTGCTGTTGAAGCGTGCGGATGCCCCGAAAGTGCCGGCGGCAACTCTCAAGCAATTAGAGCAAGTCAAATCGGCGGTAATGGGCGTTGGGATTGACAGTCAAGGCGTGCGCCTGAAAGCGCTGGCACAGCTCGACAGTCAAGCCATAAAACGCCAGTTTAAACCGGCACCCGGCAAAGTAGTAGCGCAATTTCCAGCAGAGACAGTGGCGCTGCTCAGCGGACAGGGAATTAACCAGTATTGGTCTGAATTAGTCAGCCAGTCAAAAGACACCCCACAACTGCAAACATCTGTACAGCAGATCAGGCAGTCTGTCAAACAAGCAGTCAATCTTGATGTCGATAAAGAAGTCTTCGGCTGGATGGATGGGGAATTTGCCCTCGGCGCGATTTCATCGGGCGAAGGGATGCTAGCACCGGTAGGGTTTGGGGGTGCTCTGGTGATTGAAACCAGCGCTCGCAAAACAGCTGAATCCACTTTGGAGAAATTGGATGCGCTAGCGAAACGGACAATTCCCTTTATCGTCATTGAGCCGAGAAAGGTGAACAATATCGAGGTGCGAGAGTGGAAAAGCCCGCAAGGAGTTGCCTTAGGGCGCGGCTGGCTGGATAAAGACACCCTGTTTGTGGCGCTGGGGGGACCGCTGGTGGACGCGATCGCAGGCACAGCAAAAGCGCCGCTCGACAGCAGCCCGAATTTTAAAGCTATCACCGGCACTTTACCGAAACCCAACCAGGGATATTTCTATCTGGATATGGAAAAAACTCTGCCGGTGGTGAGTGAGCTGAGTGTGGCAGCCGGAACCCCCCTTGCGCCGGAAGCTTCCGCCTTGCTCAACTCGATTCGCGGGGTTGGTATTGCGGCTAGTTTGCCCGACGAATCCACCAGCAAGTTGGAGATGTTATTTTCCCTCAAAGCTGAGGGGAAATAGTTCGTAAGGTGCAAAAGCCTGTAATTTTAACCGCAGATGGACGCAGATAAACGCAGATAATAGAGGATACTATCTGCGTTTATCCTTGTGCTTCAGCGGTTCAAATAAAAATCTGGGTAAAGGCGAGGAGTTTACGGGGAGGGGGTTTCTGTAATAAGCTAGTCGGGGATAACGTTGTTTTAACTGTTTCGACCGATGACCACTGCCGCAAACACGACTCCCGGACTGGCTTCCCAGCTGGTGAATGGTATCCTTTCTATCAAGCCCCTGGCAAATCTGGCCAAGTCCCAAGCCCGCCAGATGATGATTTCACGCGCCGAGAAGATTGGGGTGCACTGGAGACAGGAAGCGCAAGCCCTTCGCGAGCGCGACTTGGAAGCCGAACTGGCTAAGGTGCTAAATCCCCAGCTCATCTATCCACAATACTACGTCTGCTCTTTCCACGCCTACGAGACAGGCAATCTCAGTTGGGAGGCGGCGACTGAGGTGGAGGTGGCGGCGCACGCTGTCCACGCCACCATTTGGCCCAATGCCGGTGCCCAAGGGGACGCTATGTTGCGCAAGAGTTACCACGACATCCTCAAAGCTTCCCTGCCGGTTGCGCCGCGAGATATTGCCGATTTGGGTTGCAGTGTGGGCATGAGCACTTTTGCCCTGCAGGAAGTTTACCCGCAAGCGAAGCTAAACGGTGTGGATTTGTCGCCTTACTTTCTGGCGATCGCAAGCCTGCGATCTCAGGAGCGCAATGCAGACATCACCTGGACGCACGCGCCGGCGGAATCGACGGGATTGCCGGCGGCTTCTTTTGATTTAGTTTCTATCTTTTTAATGTGCCACGAATTGCCGCAAGCCGCAACAGTGGAAATCTTCCGCGAAGCTCGCCGGCTGTTGCGTCCGAACGGGCATATCGCTATTATGGATATGAATCCCAAGGCGGAAGCTTATGTGAAAATGCCGCCTTACATCCTGACGCTGCTCAAGAGTACGGAGCCTTATATGGATGAGTATTTCGCGCTGGATATCGAGCGAGCGCTGGTGGGTGCCGGTTTTGAGATGCCGGCAATAACTTCTAACAGCCACCGCCACCGCACGATAATTGCCAAGGTGTCAGGGGTTAGGGGTTAGGGTTTAGGGGTTAACCCA
>CAZJNL010000274.1:0-6596 GCA_964546515.1 uncultured Oscillatoria sp. | reverse complement strand
CGAGACGGACACCGCCACCGGCAGCCGGTTCCCAACAGCCGGTTCTAGCCTAGTCAGCGGCAGCTTGCAGAGGGGTCAAGTTGGGGTGAAGTCGAAGGCAAACGTTAAACTGTCCCAGAGAGAGGCATGGCAGAGGTTTATATTTCCCACTCGCACGAGGATTTGGAGTTCGTCAAAAAACTCTACGAAGCCTTCCAGCAACACAACCGCGAGGTCAACGCCAACTGGCAGAACATCCCGCTGACGCCGGAGTGGCGCAAAGACATGCTTGCCGGTATCGAAGCGGCAAACAATTTCATCTTCATCATCTCTCCCGATTCCGTGTTCTGCGAAGCCTGTCAGGAGGAGATTGCCCACGCTCTCAACTGCCACAAACGTCTGCTCCCGGTGATGTACCGCCAGACTCCCCCCTCAAAGGTGCATCCCGCCCTTCTCGCCGTTAACCCTATTTTCTTTATAGAAACTGACGCCCCAAAATTTAATAATTTCGACAGCGCCTTTTCTACCTTACTCAACGCTGTCGATAGCGATCGCAACTATGTGCGGGCCCACACGCGCTTGCTGGTGCGGGCTCTGGAATGGGACAGCGAAAAACGCGACCCCAACTTTTTATTAAACGGCAACGACCTAAAAGAAGCCGAGGAATGGCTGATCCAGAGCGAAGCCAAACAGCCATCACCCACACCACTGCAAATCCAGTACATCACCGCCAGCGCCCGATCCAAAATCAAGTTCTTGGGCAAAGGACTCGCCGCTCTTGCTGGGGGCGGCTTGCTAACAGCTGTGCTGGCGGGACTGGCTTTCAGCCAGTACCAAGCCTCCCTCGCTAACCGCCCCGACACGAAACGGCAGCCCCTGGATACAGAACAGCAGCAATCCGGAACCGGAGAAAACTATATCACCGCCTTGAGCGCCTTGTCTCAAAACCGGCTGCAAGCTAACGACGGGCTAGAGGCGCTGCTGTGGGCGGTGAAAGCCGCCAAACAGCTGAAACTGCAAACCGGCATCTCCCCAGCCGTTCGCGACCGGACTTTGCAAAGTCTGGTGGTGGCAATGAACACAACCAGCGAGCGCAACCGGCTGGAAGGGCACACCGATACCGTCACTCAGCTGAGCTTCTCACCAGATGGCCAGCTGATTGCCTCTGCCAGTGAGGACAGCACGGCAAAAATCTGGCGCAGCGACGGCACACTGCAAGCAACTTTACCGCATCCAGACCGCGTCCGCTTTGTCGCTTGGTCGCCCGACGGCGAGACTTTAGCCACCGTCTGCGCCGACAAAACAGTCAAACTGTGGAATTCAGACGGAACTGAAATCAAAATCCTCCAGCGTGAAGCGGATGTTTTAAATGTGGCTTTCAGTCCTGATGGGAAACTGATTGCCGCCGGCACCGCAGACGGGCAGCTGATCCTGTGGGCTTCCGACGGCACACCCCTGGCAAATATAGAAGCGCATGTCGGTGCTGTTACCGCCCTCAGTTTCAGCCCAGATGGCCAAAGAATCGTTACAGGCGGCTGGGACAGAACTGTCAGATTCTGGAACTTGAGAGGTAAGCTGGAAAAAATGCTGCAGGCGCATGACGGCAGAGTGCTCGATGTCAGCTTTTCCCCGGATAGCAGAACAATTGCCTCAGCCAGCCGTGACGGTACGGTGAAATTGTGGGATACTAACGGCACTCTCCTGCAAATCCTCGCTTCCCACACCAGTTGGGTGAATAGTGTCAGTTTTTCCCCCGACGGCAAGACGATTGCCACCGCCAGCGATGACAAAACTGTCAAACTCTGGATCGCTGACGGCAAGTTGCTGCAAACTTTTCTGGAGGATAAAGGCAGTGTGAAGAGAGTCCGTTTCTCGCCCGACGCCAAGCTGCCAGAAATCGCCAGTGCCGGGGCTGATAAAATTATTCGCCTTCGCAGTCTCAAGGGCGCGGTGCGCGACATCCTGCAAGGGCACAGCGCCAGCGTCAAAAGCGTCAGTTTCAGCGCCGATGGGAAATTTCTCGCCACAGCCGGTGCGGACAGTATGGTGCTGCTTTGGAGCGTTTCCGACGGTACGCTGCGGCGAACGTTGAAGAATGACACCCCGGTAACTGATGTGAGTTTCTCACCCGACGGCAACAGGGTTGCTGCTGCTGGTGCTGACGGCAATGTGCTGCTGTGGAACCTCCAGCGGGATACGCCGGAAACCCTGCGAGGCCATTTTTCTGCGGTTAAAAGCGTCAGTTTCTCGCCAGACGGTGAAACGCTCGCCTCGGGTAGCGCTGACGGTATCGTGAAACTTTGGGGTGTGAATAACCCGGATATAATAACTGTTGAGGCGCACAAGGACGCTGAGGTTAATGATGTCAGTTTTTCGCCGTCGGGAGAGCTGATTGCGACTGCCGGCGGTGACAGCACGGTGAAACTATGGCGCCAAGACGGCACGCCGGTAAAAACTTTTGTCGGGCACACGAATCGGGTTAATAGTGTCAGTTTCAGTCCGGATGGCAAGACGATTGCCTCTGCCGGTGCTGACAAAATTGTCAAACTCTGGAATCTGGATGGTACAGAAATCACAACGATAAAAGGGTTTACGGATGGGGTTTGGCAGGTGAGCTTCAGTCGAGATGGCCAGATGATTGCCACGGTGGCTGAAGACGATACTGTGAAATTCTGGGATCTGGATGGCCAGTTGCTGGCAACGCTGGAACAGCACGGCGACTGGGTGAGGGCTGTCGCTTGGGCACCTGATGGCCAAACCCTAGCATCGGGTTCCGCTGACAGCACCGCGATCCTCTGGAACCTAGAATCTCTCTATGAAATGCGCCGCATGGCTCAAATGAATTCCGACAAGCTGCTAGATCGCGCCTGCAATTGGCTGCGCGACTACCTGAAGAACAACCGCAATGTCCCAGAAAGCGACCGGCTCTTGTGCGGCGGTATTGCCTCCCGGCAGTAAAGTTCCGTTTGATTGGCTTTTATATTCGGCGCTTCGTGAGCGGTTAAGAGTTAAAGCGGGCAATCAATTACACTTAACTGCCCGCAATTGAATCACAATCTATTCAGTCGGATTGTCGAGAAGGTGCCGGCGGGAAATATCCTGTGTTATCCGGTTGATTGCCTCTCATATCATTCGTAGGGCAGGCGTCCCGCCTGCCTTCAAGGACAGGCAAGATGCCTGTCCTGCGGGGGGTGCCGCCTGCCTTTAAGGACAGGCAAGATGCCAGGACTACGGGGCGTCAATCGACAGGGCCAGCGCTGTGAAAAGATTATTATTAAATTGTATATTTCGGCTGTTTTGCGAAAATTAAGTCTGTTAATTTGAAGAAGTTAATGTTCTAATACCTTCTGGCGTAGCTGATATCTAGTCCGTTCGATTGACCGCAATTAGGCAGCCCCGGGCAAGGGAAGCAGTATGCAGTATGCAGTGTGCCCAATGCCCAATGCCCAATGCCCCATTCACAGATATTATGGGTATTGCTGCGGACATGATATGACAGGTTTCACGCTTCAACCGGCCAGGTGGAAAGCAGGAAGTTCAGAGAGAGAAAAATCATGGCGCTGATAGTCCAAAAATACGGTGGCACCTCTGTTGGGTCAGTCGAACGCATTCAAGCCGTGGCCCAGCGCGTTCTTCAAACCGTTAAAGCCGGCAATTCCCTAGTGGTGGTCGTTTCCGCGATGGGTAAAACCACCGACGGGCTAGTCAAACTGGCAAAGGATATTACCCCCAACCCCTCGCGGCGGGAAATGGACATGCTGCTGTCCACCGGCGAGCAAGTTTCCATCGCCCTCGTCAGCATGGCGCTGCAGGAACTGGGCCAACCGGCCATTTCCTTCACCGGCGCTCAAGTCGGCATCGTCACGGAAGCAGAACACACCCGGGCTCGCATTTTGCGCATCGAAACCGAGCGTATGGAGCGTGCGCTGCGCGAGGGGAAAGTCTTGGTGGTGGCGGGTTTCCAAGGCATCACCGCAAGCGCGGACTTAGAAATCACCACCCTGGGGCGCGGCGGTTCAGACACCTCTGCAGTAGCGCTCGCCGCTGCTTTGCGGGCTGACTTGTGCGAAATTTACACCGACGTTCCGGGCATTTTAACAGCAGACCCGCGCCTGGTGCCTTCCGCCGAGCTGATGTCGGAGATTACCTGCGACGAAATGCTGGAATTGGCTAGCTTGGGCGCGAAGGTGCTGCACCCCCGCGCCGTGGAAATTGCCCGCAATTACGGCGTGCCCTTGGTGGTGCGCTCCAGCTGGACAGACGATCCGGGTACGAAGGTGATTTCACCGGCACGGGGAACCCGCCCCCTGCAGGGTTTGGAAATTGTTCACCCGGTAGATGCGGTGGAGTTCGACACGGATCAAGCCAAGGTTTCCTTACTGCGAGTGCCGGATCGACCGGGAGTCGCCGCCCGTCTGTTCGGGGAAATCGGGCGTCAAAACCTGGATGTGGACTTGATTATCCAGTCGATTCACGAGGGCAATACCAACGACATTGCCTTTACTGTTATCAAAGACTCGCTCAATCAAGCGGAAGCTGTGGCATCTGCCATTGCGCCCACCCTGCGCCGCCACTTCGACGCCGCACCGGAAGAAGCTGAGGTGATGGTGAAGCGAGAAATCGCCAAAGTCAGCATTGCCGGTGCCGGCATGATTGGGCGTCCGGGGGTGGCGGCGCAGATGTTCCAAAGTTTGGCAGATGCCGGTGTCAACATCCAAATGATTTCCACCTCTGAGGTGAAAGTCAGCTGCGCCATTGACGCCGAAGATTGCGATCGCGCTATTGCCGCCCTCTGCGAAACCTTTGACCTCAGCAGTTCGCCGGTGCAGGTGAGTTATTCCCCTCTCCCCCTGTCCCCCTCCGACTCTCTCCCCCCGCCCGTCCGGGGGGTGGCGCTGGACAAAAACCAAGCCCGTCTGGCGATTCGCTATATTCCCGACCGGCCCGGGATGGCGGCCAAACTGTTCGGACTGCTGGCCAAAAGCAATATCAGCGTTGATACTATTATCCAGTCCCAGCGCTGTCGCATCCTCAGTGGCGTGGCGACGCGGGATATTGCTTTCACCGTGGCCCGACCTGACGCCGAGGACGCCCGCAAAGTGCTGGAACCTTTAGCCCGGGAGTTCGGCCCTAGTGAGGTGGTGGTTGACACCGCAGTCGCCAAAGTCAGCGTGGTGGGTGCCGGCATGATTCACCGCCCCGGCGTCGCCGCCCGCATGTTTGAAGCTCTGGCGAAAGAGGGAATCAACATTCAAATGATCGCCTCCTCGGAAATTAAGGTCAGCTGTGTGGTGGACGAGGAAAGCGGGGTGCGAGCTTTGCAGGCGGTGCACGCCGCCTTCGGTTTGTCTGGCAGCCAAAAAATTGAGGTGCCGGTTTAATCGAGAGATACTCCCCTAACATAAAGAAACCAGGTTTTTTCAAGAAACCTGGTTTCTAATGGCTTTTGAGGCAGGCTGTGTTATGTTATTTTAATTATGTCCGCCTGCGGCTGCGCCCGCCGGTGGCCCCGGGATTCGAGACTGGGGCGGGTTCACCCGAGATATCTGTGAGGCTCCGAGGGTTAATATAGCGGTTCTATTTGATTTGTGAAAATTAGTTCTTAAATAAACCGCCCGCGCGGTTATGCTTCCCGTAGGGGAGACGCCAAGAGCGCTTGCGTCAAGAAAAGAGAGATGATTTCACAAATTATTTAGAATAGCTATAAATTGTCCGTTGAAAATAGAAAAAAGGAAAAATATAGATGGACTTACAGCTCGTAAATAAAACCGCACTTGTAACTGGTTCTTCGGGCGGGATTGGCTTGGAAATTGCTCGCAGGTTAGCCCGCGAAGGGGCCACGGTGATTGTCAGTGGCCGGAAATCAGAAACAGTCAACCGCGCTTGTCAGGACATCTATTCTGACTGTCCGGAGGCAAAACTTTTGCTCTCGGTCGCAGACAACGGCACGGCAGAGGGTTGCGAAAAGACCATTACAGAGTATCCTGAAGTTGACATTCTGGTAAACAATTTGGGTATTTATGAAGCCACTGACTTTTTCGAGACTGCAGACGAACAGTGGCAACACCTCTTTGAAGTGAATATTCTCAGCGGTGTGCGGTTGAGCCGGCACTATCTAAAAAGAATGCTGGCGCAAAACAGTGGGCGAATTGTGTTTGTGTCGAGCGAATCGGCTGTTAATCCGGCTCCGGAAATGGCGCACTACAGCGCGACCAAGCTGATGGAGCTTTCCATTTCTCGCAGTTTGGCTCAACTGACAAAAGGGACAAATGTAACAGTAAATGCCGTTCTTCCCGGTTCTACGAAGACTGCCGGTGTTGAGCAATTTATCCAAGAGGTTTTCCCGGATGTGGATTATGAAACGGCGGAGAAACGCTTCATGGCGGAAAATCGCCCGACTTCACTGATCGCACGCCTGATTCGCCCGGAAGAGGTGGCGGACTTGGTGGCATTTGTGTGCAGTCCGCTGGCTTCAGCGATTAATGGTGCCTGTCTGAGGGTGGATGGCGGACTTATTCGCAGTGTAGTCTGACAAATTGGTTTGAGCGCTTGCCGCCAACCCAGTAGGGTGCGTTCCTTTGGGGAACGCACCCTACTTTAACTTGCCGCTCACCCAG
>CAZJNL010000273.1:0-6610 GCA_964546515.1 uncultured Oscillatoria sp. | reverse complement strand
GGCATATCCGAGAACTTCAGCCAACAGATATTAACAACTTATTGCATCTAATTCAACTAGCTATCAAGCTGCAAACACTGACAGCAGAGGATCTGGATGATTGGAGGGCGATTGAACTGCTAGAGGCGGCGCAACCAGCCGGCCTTGAGGCCAATTTGCTGCTGCAAGTGTTAAAGGAGCTTCTAGAATGGGCCCCGCTGCACCCGTCATCCCTGAAATTGGCAGAAGCCAGCCTGTCCCATATCCACGAGCATTCTGATTTTTACGGTGTGATGCTGAACGCAGCAGTCAAAGCCGGCCACTTTCTGCAGAGGCCCAAAATTGCTATATCTATTCTGGAGTTGTGCCTGCGGGTAGATGCCAGCAATCCAGAAACTTTCCGACATCTCGCTACTTTTTATCAAAAAGCGTTAGACTATGCCAAGGGGATAGAGTTGGCTCAACAGTGCTATTCCCTTGTGGAGACGCTGCCAGAGAAAGTTTTTGCGAATCACTTGAGGATTAGCGGGCTGATGGGGGCAGTCGGGTACTGGGAGGAAGCTTCTTCGGCGTTGCAGCTGGAAGAGTCACTGCTTTTACAGCTGGCAGCGCAAGAGCCGGAGGAACTTCCCCAAGCTACGGTGTCCCGCCTACTAACCTCAACCTACTTTTTCCCCTATTTTCGAGATCAGCCGCAGCAGAACAGACTGATACAGAATCAGATATCGCGTCTGTGCCAGTCTTATTTGATGGGTGGTGCCACAGAACAGGTGGAGCGCTACTATCAGCGATATGTTACCAGTAAGGGCAGTGGGACGGGTGCGCGAACAAGACCTTTAAAAATTGGCTACATATCTAATTGTCTGAGAAGCCATTCAGTAGGCTGGCTGGCCCGATGGATATTTCAACATCATGATGGCGAACGCTTTCAAATTCATGCCTATCTGGTCGGCTATGGGCGGACAGGAGACGCCTTGCAAGAATGGTATGCAAATCAGGTTCCCAAAGCTCATAAATTAGGGATTAACAATCGGGAAATAGCTGAGCAAATTTATGAAGATGAGATTGATATATTAATAGATCTAGATAGTGTCACCCTAGATATTATTTGTGAGGTAATGGCGCTCAAACCGGCACCCGTGCAAGTGACTTGGCTGGGTTGGGATGCTTCAGGGCTGCCTGCCATTGATTACTTCATCGCAGATCCTTATGTTTTGCCGGAGTCGGCTCAGGATTACTACAGGGAAAAAATCTGGCGGCTGCCTCAAACTTATATTGCAGTGGATGGGTTTGAGGTGGGTGTGCCTAACCTCCGCCGCGACCGGCTGGATATTCCCAGTGAGGCTGTGGTTTATTATAGCGGTCAGAGCGGATACAAACGCCATCCCGACACAGCACGCCTGCAAATGAAGATTCTTAAAGAGGTGCCCAATAGCTACTTCTTGATTAAAGGTGGCGGGGATGAAGAATCAATGAAAAGGTTCTTTACCCAGCTGGCGGAAGAAGAAGGGATGGATGCCGGTCGCCTGCGATTTTTGCCGAAAGACCCCTCTGAGGCAATTCACCGCGCTAATTTAGGTATTGCGGATGTGGTTCTGGATACCTATCCCTACAACGGCGCTACCACGACTCTGGAAACTCTGTGGATGGGCGTTCCTCTGGTGACGCGGGTTGGGCAGCAGTTTGCCGCCCGCAACAGCTATACTATGATGGTGAATGCCGGTGTGACGGAGGGCATTGCTTGGACTGATGAACAGTATGTGGAGTGGGGGATTCGCTTGGGGAAAGATCCTGCCTTGCGACAACAGATATCTTTGCGTCTGCGGCAATCGCGGCAAACCTCTCCCCTGTGGAACGCTGAACAGTTTACTCGCGAGATGGAGAAAGCCTACGAGCTGATGTGGGAGAATTATCTCCAAGGTGATAACTGTTAAGGTAAGCAGGAAGGCAAAAAAATATCACATCCAGAAACCAGGTTTCTTTAAGTTTCCTGGTTTCTCAGTCTGAAGATATTTAGGAGTTTTCACTTACCCGCAATAACTCAAGAGCATCACCGCTAGCGTAATCCCGAATTTTGGCAACAATAGGGAGCGAACCCAGCCCTTTTTGTAGGGCTTCTGGAAATTGAGCTAAAAATTCGATGATATGATTAGCAAAATTATAGGTCGGGTCCTTGCCATATTGCAGGGTCAGATACTCCAAAATTTCCAGAGCGTAGTCTGGAAACTCCATAACGTCAGCAATGCAAGCTAACTTCAGGATACGGTCAGGTGTCTTCAGAGGTGTGCTAATGTCTTCTCGAAGTAAATCCCGGAAGTAAAAAGCATCTCCCCAGAGCAATTGTCCAGGATGAGCTTTTGAAACAATAGGCGAGCGACTACGCTTACGGTGAGCAGTATATAAATCAAAAAGTGTAAAACCTTGACTTCTTATATAGATGTCTACATCAGAAAACATTGGTTGATTTAAGTATAAATGTGAGAACAGCACTTCTACCTGAACCGCCAGAATACTGCGATCTAAAATCCCAGTCGCTCCTTCTAAAACTTGCAAATCAGCCCCTTGAACATCCGTGTGAAGAAAATCAATCTCATCAACCCCTTCTTGTTGGCAAAAATTATCTAGAGTCCCTGTTTCTATTTCTACGGTATAATCTAGTTTCATTAAGTCGGGAATTTCAGCAAACCGTGCCAGGTAAGGTTCATTAGGTGGGTAGAGTGAAATACACTCCGCATATTGGGTGACATAAAGTGTAGATTCTCCTACAGACTTCCCAAGTGCTAGGGGAATATGCTTTTCAGTCCAATTGATTTGTCGCGCTTCCAGGTCAGCGTTCGCCGCCTCACAAGCATCCGCATCCGCATCAAATCCATAGATAGTCAGCCTAGGGGCAAATATACCCCACCCTTGGCTGCCACAGTCATCCTCGCTTCTTACTTTCCGAGATCCCACATTACAGACCGTCATGTGAATTCGATCTAAATGGCCACTTTTCTTTAAGCTTTCCAGGATTGCTGACATGCTAGATACCTCTACAATTAAAGAAACTCTCTTGAGTGAGGCGGTCATTAGAAAAAATAATCCCCCTCAATAAATTAAGGGCAGGGCTTCTAGATTGACCCTTCTCTCCTTTTAGAGTATCATATTATATAGACTTGCACAACCCTATAAGGACTGCTTGCCTTAGAGGCGCGGTTGGGCAATCTATTTTAACCCTTGCTTGCAAAAGCTAGGAAGTTTATACCTGTTCGGTGACTGTAAGCAAAGATGAAACCCCTTAAGCTACATATCGGTGGGAAAGAACCTCACCCCGATTGGAAAATTCTAGATGTTGAGCCTCGCCCTGAGGTAGATTACATAGCTGATGCTTCTGACTTGAGTCAGTTCGAGAGTGATTCTGTTGAGGCTATCTATGCCAGTCATGTTTTAGAACACTTCCACTACCGGCTGAATAATGAACTCCTCAATACGCTCAGGGAATGGCATCGAGTCCTCAAGCCAGGTGGAAAACTCCTGATTAGTGTACCCGATCTCAAAATTTTGTGCTGGCTTTACCTGCATCCAAATTTAGTTTTTGTGGAGCGCCATCACTTAATAAGTATTATATTTGGAGGCCAGACCAATATGTATGATGTCCATAAAGTCGGTTTTGATTTTGAGATTCTGGCTCTCTACCTAGAGGAAGCTGGATTTCGAGATTACGAGCAGGTTTCAGAGTTTAATCTGTTTAACGACTGCAGTAGCTTGCGAATTTTAGATACGTTGATTAGCTTGAACGTCATTGCTACAAAATCGCAGGAAACCCCCTAGACGAGTCTGTTCAAATACCGGCGCGATTGTAGAGGTATCCCCTTTCTTTCCGCCGGCGCATACAGGTGTCCAGCGAGGGCAAACCCTCTTACATCTACCGTATCCTTTGTAAAGACAGGTTGATGGTTCCACCGGCAAACCTTGGACTTTCCCATGTCTGGTACTTCACTCACTCTACCATATTACCAGCCGACCGGCAATTACTGCACCTCCTATCTTAATTCAAATTTAATCTTTCTCAAAGGGCCATCTTAGGTTTCCCGCAGCCAGAGCCGGTGTCTCCTGCAATCCCCTCACCCCCTCCTTTGCCCACAAGGCAAGAAGGGGAGTTAACCCGCAGAAGGAGCGACGAAAACCCAAACCCCGCGCCCATTGATTCCTCCCTTCTACAATATCAGGCCAAGGTGCCCAGACAGCCGGTCTGGGGATTCTTAGTTATTCTTCAGCCTGCCTACCAGGCTTTGCCCTTCCAGTTTTCTCCCCTGCCACCTCTTGGCCACTATTTGTAAGATTTGCCCTCATTTATTGCTTTTTTTATCAGGAAATGTTAAACTAGATTATCCCAGCCTAACACAACGCAAAATATCTAAATCATGTCAAAACCTCTCCTGTCATTTTGTGCTATTGTCAAAAACGAAAGAATCAACATAGAGCGCTGCTTAAACAGCGTTAAACCTTATGTTGATGAGATGATTGTTGTCGATACCGGCTCCGATGACGCCACCCCAGAAATTGCCCTCCAGCACGGGGCAAAAGTCGCTCACTTTAACTGGTGTGATGATTTTTCCGCCGCCCGCAATTACGCTATCTCTCAAGCATCCGGAGAGTGGATTTTGATGCTGGATGCCGATGAAGAGCTAGCCGTCACTTCCGATGATTTTAAGCAGACTCTAGCCGCAAACACACAATTTTTAGTCTGTTCAGTAGAATTAATCAATATCCCCAGCGATGGGACAAAAGGCGGCAGACTTCAAAGGTTATTTAAAAATTCCCCAGAAATAAGATATGAAGGCCGTTTGCACGAGTCTTTAGTGTATCGAGGGCAAAAAATAGGTGGGAGTCTCAGGGGAGATTTAGATAGTATAAAAATCTGGCACTATGGCTACAGCAACCCGGAACTCACCCTCAAAAAAACGACAGAACGCAATATCCCACTATTAGAGAGGATGCTGCAAGAAGAAGGTCTTAGCCTGGGCAATTTATACTGTCTGGCTAGCATGTGCGAGCGAGTCGGGGATGCCGAAAAAGCTCAAGAATACTACGCGCAACTCTTTGAAAGTCTCCTGCCCTACCTCATTGACGGAAATCAGCCTGAGGATTTTTTGTGGGTTCCCAATATCCTTCATTTTTTTGGAAATAAAGTCCTCCAACAACAAGACTATGAAACAGCAAGGACGATTTGTCAGCGAGGGCTAGAATGGTTTCCCAATTTCCCGCCCCTGAACTATCTAGCCGGTGAGTTCCTAATGAATTTAGGATTTCCGCTCGGAGCCATTCCCTATTTTGAAACCTGCATTCAATTAGGTCGAGATGGCAGCTATTACAAGAGAGCCATTTTTCATGTCAGTTATGTAACAGCCTATCCAGCTTACCAGCTGGGGTGCGCTTTCTTCAAGCTGCAACGCTGGCAAGAAGCAGCAGCTGCATTTGAAATGGCGCTTTCCTTTGATGCTGATTTAACTCCAGCGAAACAAAGCCTGGAAATGGCTAAACAGTTTTTGGCTTCCCAAAACTAGCTGAAAATTGAAATCCCTCCTCAGCTATTACCTCAATCCCTCACAATGAAATAAAACTGACTCCCTGTTATCTTACCCCAAAATCCCCAATTGCAACCTCCAAACTTCTGGTACACCGGCCACCTAAACCCCACCGGCACCCTCGAACTCCCCGCCGACGATCCCGCACTCCTCTACGGAGCCACCGCATTCACCACCCTGCGCGTCTATCACGCCTCCCTCGACAGCCCCCAAACCAACTGGAATGGCCACTGCCAGCGCCTCAAAACCACCCTGCAAACCTTCGGGTGGCAGCAACCCGACTGGCACCGGCTGCGACAGGGCGCAGAAGCCCTCATCCCCACCTGGCCCGTCCTGCGAGTGGCCATCTTCCCCGACGGCAGAGAACTGATCACCGGACGCCATCTCCCCCCTGACTTAGGCCACCGGCAGCAGAGCGGAATCCGCGCTTGGCTAGCCAACTCCCCCCAATTTTACCGCAGCCTCCCCGCCCACAAAACCGGCAACTACCTCCCCGCCTGGCTCGCCCTGCAAACCGCCCAGCAGCGCGGTGCCCGAGAGGCCATCCTCACAGATGCCGGTGGCAACTGGCTGGAAACCAGCACCGGCAACCTCTGGGGCTGGCGAGACGGCACATGGTGGACGCCTCCCCTCGAAGCCGGCATTTTGCCCGGACTGATGCGAGCCCAGCTCATCAACCGGCTGCCGGTGAGGGAAGAACCCTGGACACCTGACTTGGTAAAAGGATTTCAAGCCCTCGCCTACAGCAATAGTGTGGTCGAAGTCATTCCCATCCACACAGTTCATACCAGCACCGCTGAACTCACCTACGATCCGCGCCACCCCGCTTTCCTGGAATTGCGGGCGTAGAGATAAATTCCAGGCCAACTTGCCCTAAATCTCTCCCGAGTCAAAGGTTGCCGGCACGCCGCCACCATTACATTGAAAATAACTCAAGCCAGTGTCTCAGGGCTGGCTTTTCGCCAGCAGGGGTCAATCTGCCTAAAATTTAGGCTTCCTATTATAGCAGTAGCCACTTAGGTTAGGACGTAGGACAGGCGTCTCGCCTGTCAAGCTAGACCTTG
>CAZJNL010000272.1:0-6623 GCA_964546515.1 uncultured Oscillatoria sp. | reverse complement strand
TCAGGCAAAGGGGGTCGGGTGAGTGTGAGCGCCACTGGGATTTTTGGCACCCAGTTTCGGGAGGCAACTACCCCGGAGAGCGACAT
Organism: uncultured Oscillatoria sp.; assembly: GCA_964546515.1. GTDB lineage: Bacteria > Cyanobacteriota > Cyanobacteriia > Cyanobacteriales > Oscillatoriaceae > Oscillatoria. The sequence goes on along the minus strand of CAZJNL010000272.1, from coordinate 6,537 downwards.
CACAGCGACTTCTAATCTCGGCCCCCAGTTCAGCGGTACGGTGGAAATCAAAACCCCTGATGTTAACCCCGCTGCAGGGTTGCTTCAGGTGTCAACTTCTTTCACTGACATAAGCAATCAAATTGTCACCGGCTGCGGGGTTTCCAGGGGCAATAGCTTTGTGGTAACCGGGCGCGGCGGAATCCCGGAAGACCCCACCCAGCCTCTGCAAGGGACGGCGATTTTGCAGGACGTGGGCCTTGTGGAAGATCAGCCAACCAGCAGCGAAACCAGGGGATTGCCTTCAGGGGAATCCCCGCTCCCGCCAGCACCGCCACTGGTGGAGGCGACGGGGTGGGTGATGGATGCTGCCGGTCAGGTGCAACTGGTGGCGAATTCCCCTGAGGTAACACCCGAAAGTTTTTGGTACAAACAGCCTCAGTGCGGTAATTTTTAGAATAATGGCAAACATCCCCTCCCTGCTGAAAACGGTGCCTACCAGTCTCTGTCTAGCGGCGATCGGCTTCTTTCTGGCGACAGCAGTGCTGCCGGTGGCAGCGCAACACCCCCCGTCCCCGCACGGGCTGCATATTATACCGCATCTCGCCAATAATGTCAAGATTGCCTCAACCCTCCTGGAACAGGGCAGATCCCTGTACGAGGCGGGACGCTTTGCTGAGGCGGCTGCAGTTTGGCAGCAGGCTGCTAAAGAGTGGGAAAATAAAGGAAATCGCCTCAATCAAGCCCTCAGCCTCAGCTTGATGTCGAACGCTTATCAAGAATTGAGACAGTGGGAGCAGGCGCGAAAAGCAATCGCCCAAAGTCTAGAACGGCTCGCCAGCTTAGAGACAAACCGGGATAAAACACAAATTCTCGCTCAAGCGCTGAACGCTCAGGGCAGTCTTATGCTGGCAATTGGACAGCCGGAAAATGCCCTAGATAGCTGGCAGTTGGCTGCAAAAACCTACGCGGCGGCGGGGGATGAAACGGGATCTCTGGGGAGCGAAATTAACCAAGCGCAAGCCTTGCAAACCTTAGGGCTGTACCGGAGGGCGAAAACTACTTTAGATCGGGTGAGTGAAAAGCTGCAAGCTCAACCCAATTCTACTGTCAAAGCGACAGGATTGCCGAGTCTGGGGATAGCCCTGCAAGTGGTGGGAGACTTGCGCCGGTCGCAGGAAGTCTTAGAGCAAAGTTTGGCAATTGCGCAGCAGCTAAACTCTCCCGAAAATATCAGTGCCGCTCTGTTCAGCTTGGGGAATACCCTGAGAGCTTTGCCAAAACATGAAGAAGCCTTGGCATTATATCAAAAAGCGGCAGAAACTGCAAGCATCCCGCTCGACAAATCAGAAGCCCAACTCAACCGGCTGAGCCTTCTGGTGGACATGAAAAAGTGGGCGGACGCTCGCGCCTTGCTGCCGCAAATTCAGTCGAACCTAGCCAACCTCTCCCCCAGTCGAGAAAGTGTCTACGCTCAGGTTAATTTGGCTGAGAGTTTGATGAAAATGGCGTCGGGAGAGCCGGCACAGGGGGGTGAGGGAGAGGCGAGTGTCCGAGAAATTGCAACAGCTTTGGCAAAAGCCGCGCAGCAGGCGAAAATGCTGCGCGATCCGAGAGCGGAATCCTACGCCCTGGGAGCGCTGGGCAAGCTGTACAAACAGGCGCAGCAGTGGGAAGACGCCCGAAGCCTGACTGAGAGAGCGCTGCAAATTGCGCAGGGGATTAATGCCGGGGATATCGCCGCTCGCTTGCAGGCGCAACAGGGTGAAATTCTCAAACAGCTGGGAGATATTTCTGGGGCGATTGCCGCTTACACAGAAGCCGTTAACACCCTGCAATCCCTGCGCAGCGATTTGGTGGCGATCAATCCCGACGTGCAGTTTTCTTTTCGCGGTCGAGCCGGTGTACCGGGAACTGGTTAGCTTGCTTCTGCAACCCTCTCAGGGAATAGCTGGTATATCTCTTGTAGAGACGCGATTTATCGCGTCTGCAAAACCGGGGTATCAGGCGTCTGCAACACGAGGGCAGATAACGTCTGCAACACCTCTTGTAGAGAGGCGATTTATCGCGTCTGCCCCCCGGGAAAATATCGCGTCTGCACCCCGGGAAAATATCGCGTCCGCACCCCGGGAGAATCTGGGGTCTGCAACACCTCTTGTAGAGACGCGATTTATCGCGTCTGGATTGATCGCGTCTGAAACACCGCACCCCCAAAAAGAGGTCACTCAAAAAAATATCAAGCAAGCTCGCAAGGTGATTGAAAACCTGCAGCTGGCGGAATTAGATAACTTTTTTCGGGAAGCTTGTTTAGATGCGAAGCCGCAGCAAATTGACGAGATTGATAGCAAAGCAGCGGTTATCTATCCGATTATTTTGAGCGACCGGCTGGAGGTGATTCTGTCCCTTCCGGGCCAGCCCCTGCGCCACTACACGACTCGGTTGCCCCAAAAAGATGTGGAGAAAACTCTCGACGGGCTTTTGGAATCCCTGAACCCATTTTTCTCTGAGGAGGAGCGCTTGCGCCTTTCGCAAGAAGTTTATGACTGGCTGATCCGACCGGCACAGGAGCAGCTCGCCAGTCAGAGCATAAAAACCCTGGTGTTTGTGCCCGATGGATTGTTGCGGAACCTGCCAATGGCAGCCCTCCACGATGGCAAGCAGTATCTGGTGGAAAAATACAGCCTCGCCCTGACTCCAGGTTTGCAGCTGCTAGCGCCGCGCTCGCTGGGGCGAAACGACCTGCGGACTTTAACAGCCGGTCTGACTGAAGCCCGCCAAGGCTTTTCCGCTTTGCCGGGAGTAAACGTTGAAGTGAGTCAAATCGCTTCTGAAGTGCCTTCTAAGGTATTCTTGAATCAGCAGTTTACCGAAACCAACCTCCTGAAGCAAATCGGCGCTGCTTCCTTTCGCATCGTTCACTTGGCCACTCACGGGCAGTTCAGTTCCGACCCGGAAAAGACTTTTATTCTGATTTGGGATGGAAAAATCAAGGTCAGGGAATTTGAGGACTTCCTGCGCTCGACAGAACAAAACGCGCCGAATCCGATTGAATTGCTTGTCCTGAGTGCTTGCCAAACGGCTGCCGGTGACAAGCGAGCGGCTTTGGAACTGGCGGGAGTGGCCGTGCGGTCTGGGGCTCGCAGCACCCTGGCCACTTTGTGGTCGGTGAAAGACGAATCCACCGCTCAGCTGATGGCTGAGTTTTACCGGCTGCTCGCCCAACCCGGGGTGAGCAAAGCCGAAGCCCTCCGCCAAGCGCAGCTTGCTGTGTTGAAGCAACCCCAATTCCAGCATCCCTTTTACTGGGCCCCCTTTATTCTGGTGGGGAATTGGCTGTAACTGTCCCGTTCACTAACAAATCACACAGAGCAGATCCCCCCCTGCCCCCCTAAAAAAAGGGGGGGGGAGAATCTTAAAGCCCCCCTTTTTAAGGGGGGTTGGGGGTATCTCCAGAGCGTGCCACTTGTTCGCCAACAGGACAGAAATTGGCTGTAACGCAATTAACTGTTCTCAATATTATAAATAATTTGTAAAGGAGGAGTTAAAAAAGATTAATGATTTACAATCAAAAAGAAGGGGGGAATCGTATCGAGCTTGCGATCCTTCATATCATAAGGTAACTTTATATGACTGAGCAGAAATTTTCTGTGTCTCTAACGCGGTTTTCTGTGGCTTTATCCCTGGGGTTGGCCCTGAGCGCTGGAATGGTTTCACCGGCGAGATCGCAGTCATCGCCAGCAACCCCGGCTCAAAGCACATCCAGTCGCGGTCGAGTCCGCGTCACCTTCGAGCCCCCAAAAGATGGGAAACCCGACAGTACGGTAGGGGGGGCGTCCCGTGGCGAGCCGTGCCCGCAGGAGGTTTCCAGTGCGGGCGGGTGCCTGAAGCCGCTGATGCCGCAAAGCAAAGACGGGCTGACCGTCTCGGAACGCCCGACATTCTTGGTGTATATTCCGCCAAATTCGGCAAACGAAATATTTTTCCGTTTGGTGGGTGAAACCAATAACTATCGCTACCAGACAAAAATTACCGGAACAAGCGGAGGGGGTGTTGTCAGCATCAAACTCCCAGATAGCGCACCGGCTCTCGAAGTTGGCAAGAATTACAAGTGGACTGCGATCGCCACTGGCGCTGAGGGGATCAGACCGGACAGTCCGGGGGTGCGAGGGGAGATTCGCCGAATTGAACCGAGTCCGGAACTGAAAATTCAGCTGGAGAAGGTGACGCCGCTGGAACGCGCGGCGCTGTATGGAAAAGCCGGGATATGGTTTGATACGGTGGGAACCCTAGCTGAGCTAAAGCGAGCGCAGCCTGAGGACGCAACCCTGGCATATGCCTGGACACAGCTGTTAGGATCAGTGGGGCTGGAGGCGGTCGCGGCTACGCCACTTTTGCCATAAACTAAGGTAGGAGGGAAGTGCTACCTCCCGGACTTGTGGCCCTACTGCCGGCAATTAAGCCAAAATTTGGCAGGGTGACTGGATTTTTATTTTTAATTCAGGGTGCTGAGCGGAGATAGATGTGGCGAAAGCTAAGACAGAGAATTGATCAGTGGCGAGGCGTCCTGATGGCAGCCGGCAGCGTTACAGTATTAGTCATAGCTGCCGGCTCGGCTGGATTATTGCAGCCGCTGGAGTGGGCGACTCTCGACCTGTTTTTTCGCCTGCGCCCCCTGGAGCCACCTGACGAGCGCATTGCGATAGTCACCATTAGTGAGTCCGATATCAAAAAGGTGGGGCAGTGGCCGATTCCAGATGCTGTATTGGCTCAATTAATTCAGAACCTGGAAGCGCACCAGCCTAGAGCGATTGGTTTGGCGCTTTATCGAGATTTGCCGGTGGCTCCGGGAAATCAGGCGCTGGTGGAGGTGTTTAAATCATCAGCGAACCTGATTGGCGTCGAGAAAGCGGTTGGGGATACAGTCGCCCCACCGCCAACGCTCAGCAAACTAGACCGAGTGGGCATAGCTGACTTGGTGCTGGATGCGGATGGCAAAGTGCGCCGGGGCTTGCTGTCTGTCAGAACCCAGGGCGGGCAAACGAAATTAAGCCTGGGGGTTCGCTTGGCGCTGATGTACCTGCAAGCCGAGGGCATTCCCCTGCAGATGATTGACGCAAAAAAGAAGCACTTGAGGTTGGGAAAAGCGGTATTTGTCCCTTTTACGGGGAATGATGGGGGCTATGCCGGCGCGAATGCCGGCGGCTACCAGATTTTGCTGAACTTCCGGGGGGGAGAAGACAATTTCGCTACCATATCGATGACGGATGTTCTGGAGAACCGCATACCGCCAGAAAAAGTGCGCGACCGCATTCTGATTGTCGGCGCTGCAGCGCCCAGCCTGAACGACGTTTTTTTGACTCCCTATTCTAGCAGGTTGAAGGGCACGCCGGTGCCAACTCCCAGTGCGGTCATTCACGCCAATTTAACCAGCCAGATTTTGAGCGCCGCTCTAGATGGGCGTCCGTTTATCCGGGTTTGGGACGAGCCGGTGGAGGCTTTGTGGATTTTGTTCTGGTCTTTGGCTGGTGCCGCAGCAGGGCTGCAGGAATGCTTATTCTTTGCCGCTTGCCCGCTGGAAAAAAATGGCTTTCTGACTTGGGCAATTCAAGCATTTTGCACTGTTTTGACAGGAGGGGCTCTCCTGATTAGCTGCTACCTCGCTTTTTTGGGGAGCTGGTGGGTTCCAGGGGTTGCCCCCCTGCTGGCTTTGACCGGCTCTGCGATTGCCAGCTCGGCTTACTGCAGCCGCCGGTGGCGGCGCTTAGCGCTGGTAGACGGTCTGACTTTGGTGGCAAATCGCCGCCACTTTCAGGAATCTCTGGAGCGAGAGTGGTATGGAACCCTCGCCAAGAAAAGGCACCTGTCGCTGATTTTGTGCGATATTGATTGCTTCAAAAGCTACAACGATAGCTGGGGACATCAAGCCGGAGATTCCTGCTTGCAGCAGGTAGCAAAAGCTATCGCTGAGGCGGTGCGCCCAACTGATGTAGTAGCTCGTTACGGGGGCGAATAATTTGCGGTTATTTTACCGAATACAAGCCCTGAAATAGCCATGAAAGTTGCAGAAAAAATCCGGAAAAAAGTGAATAATTTAAATATAGACCACCCCCAATCTACAGCGGGACAGTATGTGACGGTAAGCTGTGGGGTTGCCAGCCCGGTGGCTGACTCTAGATACGCGCCGGCAGACATAATTAGTGCGGCAGACAGAGGTCTTTACGAGGCTAAAGAGAGAGGGCGAAACAGGGTGATCTTGCAGGAGCTGTAAATTTCTAATATAAACTTTCCAGGCAATCCCTATAATTAAGATAATTAAGAAAAGCAGGGGAGCGTCTCGCAGAAGGCCGAATCGCGTCTTGTGCGGGGGAGACAGATTTTTATCCGCCGCCGACAAAAAGCCGGTAATGACTGCTAAATAGGAAATGCAGGCAGCCAAGGAGCTATGTGGCACAAACTGAAAAACCGAATTTGGAAATGGCGGGGGGTGCTGCTCACAGCCCCCACTGTGGCGGGGTTAGCGCTCGCAGCCGGCTCTGCCGGATGGTTCCAGCTATTGGA
>CAZJNL010000271.1:0-6625 GCA_964546515.1 uncultured Oscillatoria sp. | reverse complement strand
AGAGGACAAGAGGAACTTCCTGTACCAAAACTTTGTGAGCTTTTTAGGCCCCTATCGCCCCCTGTTTTTTGTGATGGAAAACGTTGACAGTTTAACGAAAAAGAAGCAGATATTTTCGCAGGTACTCAGCAGTCTTGAATTCGGACTGCCACGGAATCGAGAGAACTATCCTGGCTACAGGATTTACCATCGAATATTAACTGCTTCCGATTATGGCGTCCCTCAAATTAGAAAACGTCTATTTATCGTTGGCGTGCGCCAAGATTTGGATATGAAATTTGAGTTTCCCCAGCCTCTGACAAAAAAAACAATTTCCGTGGGTGAGGCCATTAGCGATCTGATACCGCTCACACCTCCGTACATACGTCTGAGCGAAAAAAGTAGTGGCCCGAAACAGACAGACATGAAACAGCCTTATCTTTGTCCTCCCCAGTCTAGCTACCAAAAAGAAATGAGGCGGGAAATAAGCAGCCGGCCAGAGCCGGATGGCGTAATGAATCATATATGCCGGTCTCACAACCCAGTTGATATGATTTGTTTCGCCATGCTCTCGCCCGGGGGGAAATATACGGATTTGCCTGAATTTATGAGGCGGTATCGGTGGGATATTTTTGAAGACAAGTACAAGCGTTTACCCTGGGACAGGCCAGCTTGGACATTAACCGCGCACATGCAGAAAGATTGTCTGGCTTACATTCATCCAAAGCAGACTCGGAGCATTTCTGTGCGAGAGGCGGCTAGACTTCAGAGCTTCCCCGATCATTTTGTCTTTGACGCACCTATGACAAAAATGTTTGAGTTGGTTGGTAATTCTGTGCCGCCTCTCTTGGCTGAAGCGATCGCCAGACCGATTGTTAAAGAAGTACAGGCTTACCGTGAGGCTAACCAGAAAGTGTTCAACTCAGCTTATTCTAGTATGTAGAGTTAGAAAAAAAGGCTGGTCTGCCTGTGATGTTACAGGATAGCAATCATGGTCGGTAAGCAGACTGAGGGCGAGCCCATAACCGCTTTCTCGAACTTATTGAAGATGTGGAGAAACACCTAGCTATGGTGTTTCACAGATTCTTGGAGATCCGCACTCAGTTGCAAATCTGGATCAACGGCTTGCCTGTCGAGCCTTGGGAGCCGTTCCTTACAAAAGAGAAGGCCACGCAGTTCCTACCCTAAGAACACTTATATATAGGAGCGGACAGGCTGGTTGTCCAACCCTATGTGCTGCCCCATCACTCGAAAATTGACCAGCAAACACATATTAGCGCTGCTGGGCTAAACGGGTGGAATGCTCAGCAGGGGTTTTATATCTACCGGAATGAGAGGCTGCTGGTGGCGGGGGACTGGCTGGGTTTTGGCTTTCAGAAAGAAGAGCATTACAAGCTGGCTCGCATCCAGGTAGACCTGCCGAATTCAATGGACAGTGACTGGAATATCGATGTCAAGAAGTCTAGGGCGCGTCCCCCTTCATCTCTGAGGGAAGACCTCAAGCGCATCGCACGGCTGACCAGGCAGAAAGCGGCAGACATATACCGGCACCGGGGAAAGGCGATCGCCAGACAGTCCTCTGAAAATTACGTCTTTCCTTGGATTAGGAAGGTTAAGCAGGGCAAGGTTTTTTATTCCATCAACCCGGAACACCCACTGGTGATTGAAGCGCTCAAATGTCCGAAAGAGTACAATAAAGTCATCGGGGCACTACTCAGACTGCTTGAAGAGACTGTTCCGGTGCAGCAAATCTGGCTGGACAGCGCTGAACGCTCCGAGCAACAGAGCCAACCCTTTGAGGGAGTTCCTGCCAAAGAAATAAAAGATGTTATACTCCAGGTGTACTGCGCTCTCGTCAAAGGGGGCTTGACACCGGCGGCAGCGAGGAGGCGTTTAATTACTATGGAACCCTTCCAGCACTTTGAATAACTGGTGGCCAGCCTGGATGATCGGGCAAATGGAGAAGACTGATAATGAACGACTACGACATGGCCTGACAGCTGGCGCAAATCATGTTGAAGGATGAACAGGCACCCACATGGCAAATCATTCAGGAAAAAGTCAGGATCGCCGTTCTCACTACCAGCGCTAGCAAACAGGGGCATCCCGTTGAGATTGATCAGGAAAAGCTTGTCGGAGAACTTAAAAGTCTCTTCAACACCAGGATCGGTATCGGTACAGTGCTGGACAACCCAGAAGACCACATCCCGTAGTTGCCTGACCGCAAGAGTGAAAGTTGGGATTTCTGGGAGCGCTACAGACGCTATCTAGAAGAGGAAAAGGGCTGGGCACCGGCCAGCATCAATAGTCTCGATCGGCTCACAGACGAGATTCTCGAACGCTTGGAAGATCCCCAACGTGCAGGTGCTTGGGATCGAAGAGGAATGGTTGTGGGACAGGTTCAGTCTGGAAAGACAGCAAACTATACTGGTCTGCTCTGCAAGGCAGTTGATGCTGGATACAAACTGATTATCGTTCTGGCTGGTATGCAAAACAGTCTGCGGAGCCAGACGCAGTTGCGTTTAGATGAGGGTTTTCTAGGATTTGACTCACAAGTACAAAGGGCTGACGCTCAAGAGAATTCTTTTATAGGAGTCGGTAGAATTCAGATTGGGAAGAGGCTGATTGCTAATTCAGCTACAAGCAGTGCCGATAAGGGGGATTTTAATAAACGGGTAGCAGGTCAGTTTGGTGTATCACCGGGCGGTGGAGACCCACTCTTGTTAGTTGTCAAGAAGAATAGCTCCGTACTGAAAAATCTCCTCCAGTGGGCATTGCGTCAGGGAGATAAGAATGAAAAATCAGGAAAACGTACCGTCAGGGGAGTTCCTCTGCTTGTCATTGATGACGAGGCAGACAATGCCTCCATCAACACGAATCCCCTCCCCTTCGACGAGAATGGCAATGTCATAGAAGAGCAAGATATTTCAGCAATCAATAGCCTGATAAGGAAGCTGCTTCACAGTTTTGAGCGGAGCGCTTATGTGGGATATACTGCCACGCCATTCGCCAATATCTTTATCCACCCGGATGTAACAGCTTCAGAGTGTGGAGACGACCTCTTCCCGCGCAGCTTCATCATTAACCTGCCCGCACCGTCGAACTACATTGGACCGGCGCAGGTCTTCGGACTGGATGCCGACCCTGCCCTTGGTTTTGACGAAACAAAAGGTCTGCCCATCATTAGGCGGGTGGACGCTGGTAGTGCTGAACAAGTAATGATTTTTGCTTTTTATCTCGCGATCCAGGGCGGGTTCCATAAGCTCGCATCATTACTTCTGCAGGACTACCTGGACGCTAAAGAAGACTGGATACCAGTAGGACACAAAAAAGGTCATATTCCCGGCGAACTTCCTGTGTCTGTGAGGGAGGCGATAAAGGCATTCATTCTTTCCTGTGCCGTAAGGATGGCCCGGGGGCAGGAGAAAGAACACAACTCCATGCTGGTGCACGTCACCCGTTTCACAGATGTCCAGACACGGGTAGAAGAGCAAGTCAAAAACGAGCTGACTTCCCTGCAAAGACGGCTGCGGTACGGGGATGGCAACGCACCGGGTCAGTTAGTGGCAGAGTTTGAACAGCTGTGGGAAAAAGACTTCCGGCCAACTGCCGCATCCATAGCTCAATCCATAGACGATCCCGAACTGCAGCCTGTTTCCTGGGAGGAAGTTAGACCCTTACTCAACCGAGCTGCCTCTAAAATTCAAGTCAAGAAAATAAACGGCACCGCCAAAGATGTGCTGGACTACTGGGAACACAAGAACGGGCTAAGCGTGATTGCCATCGGAGGTGACAAGCTTTCTCGCGGTCTGACCCTAGAAGGTTTGACCGTGAGCTATTATCTCCGTGCCTCCAGGATGTACGACACGCTGATGCAAATGGGGCGCTGGTTCGGCTACAGGCCGGGGTATCTTGACGTTTGCCGGCTGTACACAACTAATGAGCTGGTTGAATGGTACGAGCATATAACTGTTGCCAGTGAGGAACTCCGGCAGGAGTTCGATTATATGGCAACTAGCAATGGAACGCCTGAAGATTTTGGCCTAAAAGTTCGCACGCACCCGCAGGGGCTTACGATCACAGGAGCAAACAAGATGAGGGCAGGCACCACCATGCAGCTGTCCTACACCAGAAGCCTAAGCGAAACCACCATCTTTTTTAAGGATGACAGCGTAAATCAGAGAAATCTTGAAGTTACGGAAGAACTGCTGAGAAGTCTAGGCAAATCCCACACACAAGAAAGCCACAACTATATTTGGAAGGCGGTTTTTCCTGAACAAATCATCGATTTCCTATCGGGCTATCAATCCCACACAGATTGCAGATTGGCAAAAACTTCACTCCTAGTGGATTACATTAATTCTCGGAGAAGGTATAATGAACTCACCTCATGGACAGGGATTATTATATCAAATAATCGAGCCAAAAATAATCGCCCCCTTGCGGGACATAATGTTGGCCTAACTAAGCGAAAGGATGTATCTAGGGTTCCGGAACAGTACAGGCTCAGTAAATCTCATATCCTGAGTCCAACCGATGAGTGGCTCGACCTACCCCCAGAAACTCGTCAAGAGATTATTAAAGAAACTCGCACTGAGCGAAGAAGACAGGGTAAAGAACCAAATTCTAGCAATACACCCAGCGGTCCCATCCTGCGATCCAAGCGTTCCCCGCGAAATGGATTATTACTGCTATATCCACTAGACCCGGAAGAAATCAACTCGGAAATCCCTGTCATCGGTTTTGTGGTGAGTTTCCCGGAGAGCAAGAGAGCGCAGTTAATCGAATATAGGGTCAACAACATCTACTGGGAAGAGGAATTTGGCAGGCCATGACAGCGGAGGATACCTGGAAGTTGCTGGAGGAAGATACGGCTGCCGTATCTTCTGGCTATCTCATCCGCCGCATCTTGCCGGAGGTGAGATATGACGTTTATTTGGCGCTCGAAAAGCCTGCCAACACGCGGCTGCTGATGATGCGGGTGAGGCACGCCTCAGTCGGGAGAGGCACTGTTTTTCCCAATTCCAGCAGCTTCGAGGTCAGGCGCGTCGCCCTGGAAGGTGATGATGATGCCCACGTCACCCTCCAGCTGGTACTGACTAACTCACGATACAGGGATATCTTCACCACACTGGTGCAGGATATTGTGGAGTGCATTGCCCCCATCGCCGATGAGCGAAATGCTGTAGCGGCGTTCATCACCCGTCTGCGGCGATGGCAGGCGTTTTTAGAAAAGCACAATCCCGAAGGACTCAGCCGAGAAGCGCAGCAGGGACTCTACGGGGAACTCTGGTTTCTGCGGCGGGTTGTGATTCCGCAACTCGGTTCCCGCAGGGGCGTGCAGTGCTGGACTGGCCCGCGATCCGCTCAACAGGATTTTCAGTTCGAGGGCGGCGCTGTCGAGGTAAAAACCTCTGTGGCAAAACAGCACCAGAAACTCTCTATTTCCAGCGAACGGCAGTTGGATGATACCGGCATTGGTCAGCTTATCCTGCTGCACTTGTCTCTCGATGCGGGACAAGGGCGCGGTGAGTCTTTGCCGGAAATAGTTGCCAGTGTGAGGTCGCTAGTCGAAAACGATCTGCTAGCCAAGGAAGAACTGGAAACACTTCTATTTGAAGTCGGCTATCTGGACACACACGCCTCGCGCTACGAACAAATTGGCTACACCCAACGAGAGGTCAACTACTTCAAAGTCGAGGGGGATTTTCCCAGAATTGTCGAAGCGGACTTGCGCAATGGAGTCGGCGATGTGCGATACACCATCAGTGTCGCTGAGTGCCGGCGTTTTTCCTTACCGGAATCCGAGGTTGTGTCTGTGATTGGGTGCGGCAATGAGTGATGAAACAGGATTAATCCAGTTTGCGGAAAACCTCAGACAAGAGGTGATTATCAGCTGTGATGGCGGAAGTGACGCCGAAGGTGGGGAGGGGGATTCCTTCCGGGAGGATGAATTCACCCGCCTGATGGTGGAATACCTCACCGAGGCGGGGGAACTGGAGGACGGAGAGGTATGCTACCACAGAACTCGCGGCATTAAGGTCAATGGCTACAGCGTCAACCAAGACGAGGACTGCCTGAATCTGTTTGTGTCGATTTATACGCAGAGCGTTCCGCCTGTCACCATCAAAAAACAAGAAGTTGAAACAGCTTTTAGCCGGCTCGCCAGTTTTTTAAACAAGGCACTCAAGGGATATCACCAAGAACTTGAGGAAGCGTCCAGCGCCTTCGATATGGCGATTCGGATTCACCAGCTGAGACAGCAGCTGAGTCAAGTCCGGCTGTATTTGTTTACAGATGGTCGCACGACTCTTGAGGTGAAGCCTCACGAAACCGCAGACGGTTTAACATGCTCCTTTCACGTCTGGGATATTGAAAGAACTTACCGCTGTGTGAGTTCAGGGAAGCAGCGAGAACCCATCGAAATCGACTTTGAGGCTAAGTATGGTTTAGCGATTCCCTGTCTGGAGATGCCGGCATCTAACTCAGACTACAGCGCCTATATGGCCATCATTCCCGGTAATGTACTGTACCAACTCTATGCCGAGTACGGTTCGCGCCTGCTCGAACGCAACGTGCGCTCCTTTCTGCAAGCGAGAGGGAAAGTCAACCAGGGAATCCGGCAAACGCTCCTCAAGGAACCGCA
>CAZJNL010000270.1:5882-6629 GCA_964546515.1 uncultured Oscillatoria sp. | reverse complement strand
GACTTTTTTGAAAATCATTTAATCGTAAACCAGGAAATTGCTCCCCTGACCGGAAGGCAAGTCTCGCATTCATTACCAGATTTGGAATTGGCCGCAGCACAGGCATCTTGCCTGTGCGTTGCCTGTGCGCTGTTTGCGCAATCCCAATCTAAAATCTAAAATCGCACAGACCGCTGGGCTTGCTGCTGCTGAATGCGTTCCGGGGTGCCGGTGGGAATCGAGGCAATCAGCTGGCGCGTGTAAGCCTGTTGCGGTTGGCGGTAGATTTGCTCAGAGGGGCCAATTTCTTCAATTTTGCCCTTGTTCATCACCATGATGCGGTCGCTCATAAACTTGACCACGCTCAAGTCGTGGGAGATAAAGATGTAGGTGAGGCCAAACTCGCCCTGCAATTCTTTGAGCAGATTCAGCACTTGCGCCTGCACGGAGACATCCAGCGCGGAAACCGACTCATCGCAGATGATGAACTTGGGGTTGAGCGCCAGGGCGCGAGCGACGCACACCCGCTGGCGCTGACCGCCAGAAAATTCGTGGGGGTAGCGGTTCATCCAGTCGGGATTGAGGCCCACCCGCTCTAGCAAGTGTGCGGCGCGTTCGCGGTGCTCTCTGCGATTGCCGGCACCGTGAATCACCAGGGGTTCCATCACAGCTTCCCCAATTTTCATGCGCGGGTTGAGAGAGCTAAAGGGATCTTGAAAGATGATCTGCATGTCCCGGCGCAATCGGCGCATCGGTTTGCCGGCGAGG
>CAZJNL010000270.1:0-5872 GCA_964546515.1 uncultured Oscillatoria sp. | reverse complement strand
CCGATGTTCCAGCCGGCGAGGTGGGTGATGTCTTGCCCTTCAAAAATCAGGTGCCCGCTCATGGGCTCGATCAGCCGCATCAGCGTGCGGGCCAAAGTGGTTTTGCCGCAGCCGGATTCGCCCACCAGCCCCAGAGTTTCCCCCGGGAAAACCTCAAACGATACCCCATTGACAGCCATCGCGTAGCGCTTCGTTTCGCCAAACATCCCCCGCACCGGGAAGCCAACCTGGAGATCGCGGACGCTGACCAGGGGGGATTGCTGCTGCAGTTTGGCCAGCCGTTCCTCCATCTCCGCCAAGCTCACTTCTGTAGAGTGCTGAGCTATCAGTGCTGCAGACGCCATTTGGGCGGCTTCCCCAACTGCTGGAAGGATGCTGTCGCCTCCGCCAACGCTTGCGGTGGGTTCTTCGACAGCAGCTCCAGACAAAGGCAATTCCGTCTCGACATCTGGCGCAACCGCAGTCTTCTCCCGAATTTCCGCAACGCCGCTGTTGGTGGTGACAACCTCCATGAAGTCGGAGACAGTGGGCAAATAGCGCAGCCGCCGTTTCGGCTGAGGCCGGCAGGCGAGCAACCCTTTGGTGTACGGGTGCTGGGGGTTAGAGAAAATCTGCCACACCGAGCCGGTTTCCACAATTTTCCCCTGGTACATCACCGCCACCCAGTCAGCGATTTCGGCAATCACGCCCAAGTCGTGAGTGATAAACATCATGGCCATCTGCCGGCGGTCGCGCAACTCCCGCAGCAAGTCGAGGATGGTGGCTTGCACGGTCACGTCCAGGGCGGTAGTGGGCTCGTCGGCAATCAGCAGCGTCGGATTGCAGGAAATCGCCATTGCGATCGTTACCCGCTGGATCTGGCCGCCGGAGAGTTCGTGGGGGTAGCGGTTCAGCAGGGCTTGCTTTTGCTGGTTGATCTGCCGCGCAATTTGCCGCTCGTCAAGGTCGATTGCCCAGTTATCCTCCGGGGAGGAGATGCCCATTAAGCGCCTCTGGCTTTCGATGTGGCGCTGGCGCAGTTCCTCATCGCTGGGGAGGAGTTTGACTTCTTGCAGCAGGGCGATAGCTTGGCGCGAAGCTTGTGCCGGCGTTACATTTTGGTGCAGCCGAATCGCTTCTGTCAGCTGAAAGCCAATGGTGTACACCGGGTTGAGGGCACACATCGGCTCTTGGAAAATCATCGCCATCTGGCCACCCCGGTACTGCTGCATTTGCTCGGCTCCGAGCTGTAGCAGATTGACGGCATGTCCCCTCTGGCCATCCTTAGATACGCCCCGAAACCAAATTTCCCCACCGGCAATCTTGCCCGGGGGGCTGGGCACTAAACTCATAACAGCCAGGGAAGTGACGGATTTGCCCGAGCCTGATTCCCCGACAATGCCCAGGGTTTGTCCGAGCTTGACCTCAAAAGAGATGCCGTCAACGGCTTTAATCAGTTTTTCGTCGGTTTGGAAGTGGACTTGCAGGGAACGGACATCGAGAACGGTTTCGGTCATGGACGTTAAGCGCGGTTTTCACGCGGGCGTGGAATACAACTTGTGTCTGGGAATGTGCTATTGTTATAGATGCTGCAAGGAAGCGTTTTTATGAATCCCTGTCAGGGATTGAAATAGTGCCTATTTAGGTGCTAAGCCCGACAAAAACTGCGCTTTGACGCCGCCGGCAGCAGCTTCACCCTCAGCCACGCGCCTGTCGAGACGGAACCGGTTAAGGACAGCGCCGCTGGCCTGCCCCTGGCCCGCACGCCGGCAATCCCCATACGGTTTAGATAACATTTATCGGTCAGGAAGTAGGTAGACATAGATAAATCGATGGAGCTAGCTTTGGGAATTTTTAGCACATCTTGAGTTTAAGAGACTCTGGCGATTGACTAAATTTTGTAGTTTAGGGTGTCAGAAGTCTTGCGTCTGTTCCAGGCGCGAGCCCGGGGAAAATTTACTGGCGACAGACAGCGGACAGCGGACAGCGGACAATATAAAATCTAAAATTTAAAATCTAACATCGGAAAAAGCTCCTCAGCCGCTAAGAGAGTTATTTATTATGATAAAATAAAAGCCGCCATAGCGTCAGCGTGGGCGGAAAAGCCGGAACGCTGGCAGCTGTGGTGAATGGCTGGCTGCAACAAGCTCGGAATTCCTGCAGCAGCTAGCCGGCGCTCGAGAGTTGCTCGCTCTTGACGCCGGATGCGGCTTTAGTTCCCATGAGAAGAAAGAAGGAAGAAGAAAGAAAAGTGATCGCCTGAACTCCCTTTTCAAAACCCCTGTTCTGAAAAAGCCCGCCCCCGAAAAGGAGATGGGTGCCGGTGAGGTGCAAAGGGTGAGGGCACCGGCAGCTCGAACCGGCAGCAGCCGAAAAGCAGGCTGTGGCACGACAGGAGGGAAACTTGTTTTGCTTTGAGCCGGTCTAGCTTGGATCTCGATCGATTTTAGCGCTCAACCCCCACCGGCTGTCAGTTGTCGCCCCCTGAAATCCGCGCCAACTCCTGCCGCCCCGAGGGCAAATGCCTTGCAAAAGGCGGTTAAGAAAGCGACTGGCGCCATAAGAGCCGGCAATCCCTGCCGGCAATAGGCAATAGTGGAGCTCAGTCGCCAGTCAGGGGCGGGCACAGGGCAGCCGGTGCCAGATGCCGGTGCCAATTATCAGGCACGCCCAGCGAATGGTAGTGGAGTGTCACGGCAAGGTAGAATATGCCCGAGAGCTGGCAGCAAGCCGCCCCTGATATCAAGTCCTGAGCAATTGTTATTGCACAGTGGGGCCCGAAAGCAGGCGCAGCTGAGCGAAAATTACCAATGCGATGATGCGATGATGCGATGATGCGATGATGCGAGCGTGGGGTGTGCTGCAACACACGAAGGGCGGGAAGAAGAGGGCTTTGTTGCTAGACTTCTCTTTGAACACTCACCGGCTTGTCAGCGTCAAGTCTTGCTAGCCATGCCAAATCCTCTCGAACTTGCTAAGCAGGGAGATCCGAATGCGATTGCCGCCCTGCTCAACCGTTCTCTTCAACCCCGGGGCATTACTGCCACAGCCGAACAGGAAGATGGTTATTTACACATCGTTCTCAAGTCGGCTCAAGTGCCAAATCAAGAAGCTGTCGTTAACTTCATCCATCAGGGGATGGTGAAATTGGAGAGTGAAGCGATTCACACGGTGAGGGTTGAAGGATATCAGACAGGCATTGACACTCCCGCTTGGAGTGACGAATTTCCCCTAGAGACAGGGACTCTATTCCAGAGAAATCAGGTGCCGCCTCCTGAGGAGCCTGAGGATGAGGAGGAGTATGCCGAGCCACCGGAAATTGAAGATCACGAGGACTTCGATGAATCCAGTGACAGCGACGAGGATTTCTCGGAGGAGGCTTCCGCACAAGAGGGTAAGCGCCGGCCCAACAAAATGCTCTTGCTCGGCGGGGCTCTGGCGCTGCTGGCAGTAGCAGCTGTCGCAGCCGTCGCGCTTCTCAAATTCTTCATCCCGGGCTCACCCGAGGGTGAGGGCACACCAGCGCCGGTGGCATCTCAGGCTGCCTCTGCAAAACCTGCCGCACCGGCAGCAAAAACCCCCAAGCAGGCAGCCCCTACTCCCCCTATCCCACCGCCCCCACCGCTGCCAGCGGATAGCGCACCGGAAGCCACCCCTGCACCACCCCCACCGCCCTCCCCCTCCCCTACCCCTGTGCCACCCCCACCGCCTACAGCTCCCCCTGTGCCTCCGCCACCGCCTGCAGCCACCACTGCGCCCGCCCCAACGCGGGCGGCGGCACCCAAACCGGCTGCCCCACCTCAACCGCAGGGCCAACCCGCACCAGCTCAGTCCGATGCTTGGCGGCAGGGGGTCAACAAGGCGATGAGTGCGGCGACTATGGTTCAAACGGCTTACTATCCGGATGAGTGGAATGCAGTGGTCAGTGAGTGGCAGCAAGCCATCGACCTGATGAAACAGGTGCCGCAGTCCCATCCCAAGTATGAACAGGCTCAGCAGAAGGTAGAGGAGTATCAGCGCTACCTGGAATATGCCCAGAAAAATGCGGGGAGTGGCTACTGATTTTTGGTTCTGGGTGCGTCTGTGAACCTCAGGCGCTTTCCCCGCATCGGAAGTTTCCGCGCCAGAACCGGCATTTTTCACAGTCGCTTAAAATGCCGGTGCGCTGACTCCCTCGCACCGGAAGCCGATTCCCTCTCCGTTTGTACCGGCACTTTCAAGTAAACGCTTTTGCCCAGAATAAGAAGATGGGACTGCCGGGTTAGCTCTCGACCGCTGACAAATTTTTACAAGTTTTGTGCCGGCAGGGGGGTGCGTTTAGATTTGATTTGTGGGGATGGGGAAATGGCAGGATGGCGAGGAGAAATTTTCCGTCTTGGCTGGAGTGGGATGCCCCCCGGTAGCGCCGCGAAAACTGTGCGCGAATTTATCAGATTTACCCCCAATATAGGGGAAAGGGTTAGAATTGCGGGTGTGTTCAACGTTTAAATTACTATTAATTTAAATAAATCGGGCTGTGGGGTGCGTTATTAACGCACCGCAGCTGCAGTAAAATCAAGGGCGGATCACTCACGGAGAGCAGGAGAGATTTGGATTGCCCACACTAGGCGTCAACATTGACCACGTTGCCACTATCCGGCAGGCGCGGCGGACGGTGGAGCCCGACCCCGTGGCTGCAGCTGTGCTGTGCGAACTTGCCGGTGCAGATGGCATTACCGCCCACCTGCGGGAAGACCGGCGGCACATTCAAGACCGGGACGTGCGCTTGCTGCGGCAAACGGTGCGCACACACTTAAATTTGGAAATGGCAGCTACCGATGAAATGGTGCGCATCGCCCTCGAGGTTAAACCCGATTACGTCACTTTGGTGCCGGAACGCCGGGAAGAGGTGACTACAGAAGGGGGACTCGACATTGCCGGCCAGCTCGACCGCATGGCCTCGGTTGTAGATAGTTTGCAGTCTGCCGGCATCCCGGTCAGCCTGTTTATCGACGCCGATGAAGCACAAATTGAAGCATCTGTCAAGGTCAAGGCGCAGTTTATTGAACTGCACACCGGGCGCTATGCCGATGCGGCTGATGAAGCCAGCCGGCACAAGGAATTAGCCGTGTTAGCCAAAGGGTGTGAGCTGGCTCGTGCTGCCGGTTTGCGAGTCAACGCCGGTCACGGTTTGACCTACTGGAATGTCTTTGCCATTGCCAGCATCGAAGGCATGGAAGAACTCAATATCGGTCACACAATTATTAGTCGAGCGGTTCTAGTGGGTTTAGAGCGAGCCGTTCGAGAAATGAAACAAGCTATGCGAGGGGATAGGTGATTGGGCATGGGGCATGGGGCATGGGGCATAGGGCATCATCGCATGGGGCATAGGGCATTGGCAATTTCCCCATATCCCCGGCTCCCCTACCTAACACCTAACCCCCAACACCAAACCCCTAACCCCCGCCCGCAACGAGATGATTTTTACCTGATAGAATGGGAATGATTTGAGATGACAACTTACTACTATGTTCTGGCTTCTCAGCGCTTTTTGACCGTGGAAGAACCTCTGGAGGAAGTGATCAGGGAGCGCACCCGCAACTACCAAGAACGGGAAAAAGAGATTGACTTTTGGCTGGTTTTGCAGCCGGCCTTTTTAGAGGTGCCGGCGATGGCAGAAATTAAGGCGAAATGCCCCCAACCAGCTGCGGCGATAATTTCCACCAATCCCCAATTCATTACTTGGTTGAAATTGCGACTGGAATACGTGTTCACCGGCGAATTTCAGGCTCCCTCGGATGCCATACCCGATCCCCTGGCGTCTTTAGCGAGGGTGTAGGGTATAGGGGATAGGGCATGGCGGCGGGCCCGAGGGCATGGGGTATGCAGGACAGATTATCACTTACTTCTTAAC
>CAZJNL010000269.1:3333-6641 GCA_964546515.1 uncultured Oscillatoria sp. | reverse complement strand
GCCCGCAACCCATCCGGGGTGACGGCGACAGCTCTTACCGGGGCGCTGTGACCTTTCAGGGTGTGCAGTTCCTCTCCAGAAACCAGATTCCAGACTTTCACGGTTCCGTCATCTGAACCGGAAATCGCCCGCAACCCATCCGGGGTGACGGCGACAGCTCTTACCGGGGCGCTGTGACCTTCCAGGGTGTGCAGTTCCTCTCCAGAATCCAGATTCCAGACTTTCAGGGTTCCGTCAACAGAACCGGAAATCGCCCGCGACCCATCCCCGGTGACAGCGACAGCACTTACCCAGTCGCTGTGACCCTTTAGGGTGTGCAGCAACTGATCGCGAGGGGTAGTTAAGCTAGCAGTCAGGGGACGCAACCAGGGCCCATCTTTCCACTGCTTTGCCACCCCCAGCATTTCCTGAATTTCTGGCTCTTGAAAACACTGCAATCGCCCCCAGAGTTGCTCCGCCAGTCGCGTCTTATCCTGATTCAAAGCACGCGCCGACAGTCCCAGCGCCCCTTGTATCAACTTCAGCGCCTTCACCTTCTCCGGGCTGTACTCCGGGCAATTAAATACTTCTGGTTCGCCTACCAGATAGTAATCCCTAATCAGCGCTAGCACTCCAAACTCAGGGTGGTTAATCTTTGCCTCCAGGAATTCAAAATTTGTCATGGTTTGGCAATATTTCCCAAACTCACCCGACTTGGCCTGATTTCGCGGCAAGCTGACCAGATAAGCGCGTTGAAAAGCGGCTGTTTTGGCCGCTAATTTGTCAGCCAATCTCCCCATCTTGCCCCATCTCCTTTTCCAAGTATTCAGCAATGCGCCGGTTCACCTCGACAAACAGCTTGCGGCTTGACTTCAGCTCCCGTTTGCCTTTCAAGAAGTCAAGGAAACTGGTATGATAGATAGTGTAGCAGGTTTCACCTTGGATTTCTTGTTCCTTCAAATACTCAACCCACTCATCCAAAAACTCTCGCACGTCAAATTCATCCCGCTCAGCAATCTCCGCAATCATCTCGCAGGGAACCGGCGTCCCAATCTCCACCAAGATAAACAGGACAATCACCTTGGCTTCCTTGGACGCATCATCCCTATTCATCCGCACCCAGTGGAATTGATAATAGTCCTGAAGACCGGCTGGCAATTGCTCTAAAGTCGGCTTATTATAGAACCCGCGAGCAATTTCTGGCAAGACATAGCGCAAATACATGAAATTGCTCTGACTCTTTTCCGCTACCTGATCGACAAACGCTTCCGGAGCAATCTGGCGGTCTTGAATCCACTTTTTCAAGTCGTCCTTCTGTTCTGACTTGTCGCGAAAGAAGCGAATATACTCTTTCACATCTTCCCGACTTTTATCAGGGAACTCCCTTAAATCCAACTCCCCCACCGGCGCAGAGACAGTCAAACGCTTGTTCTCTGGGGTATAGGGGCGGCGCGTCAGCAGGAAATAGACGCGCTTCGGAAGCATCCCCGGTAAAGATAAAAGATTGTCCTTTCCCGGTTGCTCCACTTCATCCAGCGCATCCACCACAATCACGAGGCGTTCGTCCGGCGCAAGTTCTTTGCTTGCCTTTTCCAGTAAAGCCGGCAACTCATCTTTCTCTGCATTCAGCAACCGATAGCGGTTCATCAGCTGTTGGCGAATGCTGTTTAGGAACTGGTCGGGTTTATTGCGCCCCTCGGCGCGAATATTGAAATAGCAGGGCGATTTGTGTTCCAGGACGTACTTAGCAGAAATGGCACTTTTCCCCATCCCCGGTTCTCCCACCACGGTAAAGTAACCGCAGGGCTTTTCTTTGAGGAAGTTGTCAAAGGCGTCAAAGACGAAACCGCGCCCGCAAAACGTCCGAGTTTTATCTTCGATTAAGGCTTTAAACTCCGCTGGAACCTTGTCCACAGTCCAGTCCGGGTAAGGCTGAAATTCGCCAGCTCCAGTGCGCCGCGCTACCGTGATAAAAGCTTTCCCGAACTCTTCTAATTCCGGCGGGATGTCAATGTTCGCCGCTCGAATCTCATCCCCTAATATATTCCACTCAATAAAATGTTCTACTTTCCTGAGAAACCCTAAAGGAGTTTTTGACGTATAGGCGTCCCAAAAGGCTTTTTTGATTTCCTTCTCTCGCCAGAGGTTAAGAATTGTTTCTGGCTTGCCCACGCCATACTCTACTAAAGTGTAAGCGTAAACCCCATCAACATCTTTGGGAGGCTGTAACGGGTCAAACCCTAAGTCCTTTAAGATTTTGATAACAGCTTCATTGCGCTGAGCTTGATTCATAGCTAGGCTCGCAGCGGGACGCGCCGTACCGAGAATCGCTTTAATTACGGAGTCCAGGTTGAACATTGCTTGTCTGGGGCATTCGGTTATATTTCCCTCTATTATAAGAGCCGGTTAACTATACCGGACTGATAGGGGTAGGGTGCGTTCCCTAAGCGGGAACGCACCCTACTACTGCAGTCTGCGGGAAGCCGGTATCCCCTTGTAGAAAAGTGTGCCGGCGCGATATGCCATCCAGACGTAGGACCGGCGTCCCGCCTGTCCCCTGAATGCGCAGGCGAGACGCCTGCGCTACGTCATAGAACCGGCATTCCCTCCGACCCAAAACCCCCCTCCGAGACGTAGGACATCTGTCCCGCCTGTCCCCTGAATGCGCAGGGGTAGGGTGCGTTCCCTAAGAGGGAACGCACCCTACTACTGCAGGCTAATGCGCAGGCGAGACGCCTGCGCTACGTCATAGGACCGGCATTCCCTCCGACCCAAAACCCCCCTCCCAGGCGTAGGACAGGCGTCCCGCCTGTCCCCACGAGGGGGCAAATCCCCTAAACATTTGGTCAATCCCCTGCTATAGTCGGAAAAGAAGGGCTAAACTCACGCGAAAAAATAGGGGTAAGCGTAGTGTACGCTTCACAGAAACGGCCAGATCCAGGGCCAGATAGTGCTGATTTCCCCAAGTTGCTCGATCCCGCATTGCTCAGAGCAGCTCGGAAAATCTATCGTACCTACCAGGAAGTTCATGCCGCTCGTCTTCAGCGCCCCCTCGGTGTGGTCATCGACCGGCTGACTTATCGGGGCCAAATGATTCTATCCCGCAAGCCAATCTTGTTGCCGAACGAATCTTTTGTGCCTTTTGAGCAGATTGAATCGGAACTCTATTAAGGGCACAGGGCATGGCGCATGGGGCATGGCGCATGGCACACACCGGCACGAACACCCCACATCCGCCCCGGAACGCACCCCACATCGCCCCCCCCCCAACGCCCACCCCCCCCCCCCCCCATGACCCAGGTGAATAAAGGGGCACCCGCGGGACCGTT
>CAZJNL010000269.1:0-3323 GCA_964546515.1 uncultured Oscillatoria sp. | reverse complement strand
ACCGCACACTTCACACTTGTAAATAAGTGGACACGCTCGTCACCTTTGTCGCCGGCTTGATTGTCTTCGCCTTGGGAGCTTCTATTGGCAGCTTCCTGAATGTGGTTGTCTACCGGCTGCCGGCGGGACTGTCCCTCCTGTGGCCACCCTCTCGCTGCCCTAAATGCCTGAACCGGCTGGGGGCTCGTGAAAACGTGCCGGTGTTCGGCTGGCTGTGGTTGCGGGGGCGCTGCCGGCACTGCCGCAGTCCCATTTCCCCGCGCTACCCCCTCGTGGAAGCAGCCACCGGCACCCTCTTCTTGCTGGTTTTCTGGCAATTTGGGCTGTCTTGGCAAACCGCCGGCTACTGGGCGTTCTTCAGCTGGCTGCTGGCACTCTCCCTGATCGACTTCGATACCATGACCCTGCCCAATCCTCTCACACAATCGGGATTGGTTGCCGGTTTAGCCTTTCAAGCCACAGCCGGGTTTCTGCCGGCACTCGCCGGTGCCGGTGCCATCAAACAGCTGATGTCAGGCATTATCGGCGCAGTTCTGGGAATCTGGCTGCTCGACATCATCGCTTTCGTTGGCTCCCTAGCCTTTGGGCGAACCGCAATGGGTGCGGGAGACGCCAAACTGGCGGCAATGATGGGAGCGTGGTTGGGGTGGAAGTATTTGCTGATCGCCTGCTTCCTCGCCTGCGCCATCGGTGCCTTTGCCGGTGGCGGCGCAATCGCCCTCGGCTGGCTGGAGCGCAGCAAGCCCATGCCCTTTGGCCCCTTTCTGGCCATCGGTGCCGGCATCGCAGCCATTTGGGGCGAAGCGATTCTCTCCACCTACCTGCGGCTATTTTTCCCCCTCAGTTAATCGCTGTTTTCAGACGCGATAAATCGCGTCTCTACAAGATGGTTTAGACGCGATGAATCGCGTCTCTACAAGATGGTTTATACGCGATAAATCGCGTCTCTACAAGATGGTTTATACGCGATAAATCGCGTCTCTAATAGAGGGTTAAACCCTCACCCCTTAAGGGATGAATCAGTGCCGGTGCGATGTTTCACCGGCAGCCCGATGGCAAACTCCGTACCTGCGCCCAGTGCGGATCGGAAAGTAATTCTGCCGCCATGTTTCTTTTCCACAATCTGGCGGCTAATAGACAAACCCAAGCCGGTGCCCACACCTCTCGGTTTCGTGGTAAAAAAGGTATTAAAGATATTATTTTGCTTGTCCGGCGCAATGCCCACACCATTGTCCGCAATTCGCACCACCACCCAATCACTGTCTAGCTCAGTAGAAATGACAATCTCCTTCCCATCTTGAGGTGCCGGTTTTTCCTCTACGGCATCGACCGCATTGCTGAGGATATTCATAAACACCTGGTAGAGCAAACCCATGTACCCTTCAATAGCTGGGATGTCCCCGTAGTTGCGCACCACCTTAATATCCTTTTTGAGCCGGTTGTTGAGAATCAGCAGGGTACTCTCGATACATTCGTGCACATCTACAGGGTGAGGGGCGCTGTCATCCAGGCGGGAGAAATTTTTCAAAGTCAGGATAATAGCCCGCGCGCGATCCGCACCGACAATCAGCGACTGTACAATCTTCGGCAAATATTCTTTAACAAAATACAGGTCTAGTACGTCTGATTGTTCTCGAACCGCTGCCGGTGGGTTGGATATCTCAGCTTCGTAAGTTTCCAGCAGTGCTAAAATATCTAAGATGTAGTCCTTAGCTGGGTCTAAGTTGCCATAGATGAAGTTGATAGGATTGTTGAGTTCGTGCGCCACACCGGCGAGCGTGCGCCCGAGGCTGGCCATTTTCTCACTCTGGAACAGCTGGGTTTCTTTTTCCGCTTCCAATTCTGCCAGCAACTGCCGCACCCTGACAATGAGTTGGTTGAGAGAAGTGGCTAAGACGCCCACTTCATCAGAAGAAGTCACCGGCACTTGCAGGTAAAAGTTAGATTCGCGGGTGACTTGCTGAGCGACACCGATGGCATCTTCCAGGGGGCGAACGATAGCGCGGCGGGTGTAGGTCGCCAAAAGGAACGCCACTCCCCCTGACAAGAGGATGCCGGCGGCAACAATCCCATTTTGGACGCTCTGAGCAGCCATCAAAGCAGCATCCTGCTCTTTTTCCAGCTCGCGCCCGACCTCAATTATATCAGTTAGGGCATCCGAGATGCTATCAAACTTCAGCGCTACAGGGCTAGTGGTGAACTGCAGCAGGCGTTTTTGCGCAGCCAAGCTCTCGGTTGGCTTCTTTGAAGGCGGATTGATTTGCTCGATGAGTTTATCGAGTTCCTGAAAGTATGCCTGCGGCACCCCTTCGTAGGTTCGCAGGAATACTGGTAGAGCCTCGGCATCAACATCGGTTAGAAAACTGCTCTTTTGCGGTAAGGATTGCACTTGCGACCACAGCGGCTTGACTTCAGCCGCCTGAGTGAGAAACAGGGAGTATTCTTGCTGCAACTTTTCCGGATGTTCTGCTAGAGGAATCAGCTGCTGCTGGTGCCGGCGGGACTCCAGTACAGCGGTTTGCAAGTGAGTGAAAAGTCTGACTTGATCATCGGTTTGTTTTTCTCGGTTATAGGCGATTTGGCTGTAAGACTCTCCCAGCAGCAGCCCAGCTGAGATGCCGGCAGCGGCAATCCCAAAGCTGAGGGCGTAGCCGAGGCTAATTTTGGTTCCAATCTTCAGGCGGCGCACCTGCCGGTTGAGCCAGCCTGAGTCCTCAGATGACCGGGCTAACGCATCGTTGCAAGTAGGCTGAGTTTTTGTTGGGTCAGGCTCAAAAGTCATAGTTGTGCCATCAGGTGGCGAGTTGGGAGTAGGCGGCTGCACGGGCAACAGATTTTAGCAAGCCTGCGGCTGGGTATCCAGCTTGCTGATTAACTTCAGTTTGTCCCATTGACCCCAAGCCAGGGTAGATGTTTGAGATTTGTAATTTTATTTTTTAACGTTTTGTAACAGCCTGCTGTGATTTAGCTCAATATTGGCAGGGTACAGCCGCCAGTTGCCGGTCTGGCCAGAGGGGAGAGCGTCAGCCTGGTTGGGCCTGCCGGTGCCCGAGCTGGCGCGAGTCAGGGCGCAGGAGTCTTCAAACGCACATGCGTCGCACCATTCTCCACAATCGGTCGGCGGATATGGCCACCCCTCGTGACCGCACGCTCGTGTGGGAACGAGAAAACGAGAAAAAGCTGATAGCTTACGATTGGGCTTGGGCGGTGCACCGTGAGAGCTGATTTTTCCCAGTCGCTTGATAAAATAACCTAAGTTGCTACCTAGAAGTCTAAGCATCCAGATCCCCCCTTGCCCCCCCTTAAAAAGGGGGGCGCAAGAG
>CAZJNL010000268.1:0-6660 GCA_964546515.1 uncultured Oscillatoria sp. | reverse complement strand
CCTCCTTTAAGGAGAAAATGGTCTCATCTTATTTTAGGAGCCTCCCATGAGCACACACAAAAGCCTTGAAAACATGGAACACAACTTCAGCAACCTCAGCGCTGAAGATTTGGGAAACTTGGATGTTGAAGAACTCGAACAGCGTCTTGAATTAGCTGCCTTCGATTACACGGCAAGTGTTTTAACAGCTGGTAAAGGAGGTCTTC
This sequence comes from uncultured Oscillatoria sp., assembly GCA_964546515.1. GTDB lineage: Bacteria > Cyanobacteriota > Cyanobacteriia > Cyanobacteriales > Oscillatoriaceae > Oscillatoria. Next base: position 6,454 of record CAZJNL010000268.1, on the reverse strand, counting down.
CAGATCCGGGACAGATTTGCCCGCCGAAAAGTCACTGGTTCTGCTAGGCACTGAAGGAAGAATTGTACAGATCAATGCAAATTATGTCTATATTAAACATAATTTGCATTGATTTATATTTCGCTTATATACCCACCCAATAAACAAGCTTTCGCAAAAATAACCATTTAAATTTATCCCAAATATGGCACAAATTAACATTCATCCAACTGTGCTATCAGCGCTCGCTCCAGAAGCCCTCGAAGCAGTCGATGGCATTATTCAAAACTTAAATAGCCAGTGGCAAGGAGATATAGAGTTTCCCAAGAATTATTTCTTTTTGGAAAGATTTGGCCCTGGTTTGTTTTTAGATGTTTTCCCATCCTTAACAGTGGAAGATATTCGCCCCCTTATGGTGGCGGGAAAACTTATGGGAACATCCCTGGTTATGTCTGATTGGATTACCGACCGCACAAACGAATCTTTTATAGCAACGAAATACGGGTTAAGCTGTCTAGCTATGCAGTTAGAAGCTTACCATATCTTGTACTCTCTTTTCCCCCCGGCATCTAAATTTTGGGAGCGCTTCCGAACTTACTACAAGGAGTATATGGATGCCTGCATAACCGAGCAAAAATTTTCCTCTGGTGAGCTACCATTTTCCGAATATACGGAGGAATTGGCGCTCGAAATTACGGCTAATAAATCTGCGCCGGTTAAAACTAATATTGCGGGATTAGTAGAGTTAGCTCAAGACGAGAGTCTCTTGGAACCCCTGACTGGTGCTGTTAAACAGTACCTTATCGCACGTCAAATCTGGGATGATATTCAAGACTGGAAGGAAGATCTACAGTCAGGGATTCCCTCTCTGTTGCTGGCGCGAGTTGTAGAAGAGTGGCCACCAAAATCTGATGAAGCCACACTTAAATACTTAACCAAAAAAATCTTCTACGGTGGCCACATGGGTTATGTTATAGAGTTAGCTTTGCAGTCTCTCAATCGCGCCAAAGAAATCACCCAATATATTCCTCAACTTGCGTGGCGAACTGTATCTGTGGAAAGCTTGGAAAATCATTTTCACTCTTTGTCTGAGGATATCAAAAAAATATGCAACATAAATCTTGAGTCATTGCGATCTGAAAAATAGTTAACCCTGAATATTGCTGGTGGAGAAAAGGCTCGTGGAGAAAAATTATAATTGGAAAGGACTTCAAGACAGACTGGTGGTGGAAACAGCGGAAAATAGACCCGTCTATTTATTACAGGTTGGGAATCCACCGAAATATATCAGACTGTCCGCTTTTGCCTACGAACTCCTCTACCAGCATAGCTCAGGTAAATCTTTTGAGGAAATGGCAGAAATCGTTGAGCAAAAAACGGGTAAAAAGATGTCTCCGTCTGAAATTGAGGCAGCTTACCAAAAAGTTTTTTCTGAGATTAGTAAAATCGAAGCTAACCCAAAAACAAGGCTTTCAGGGTTTTTACTGCAGCTGCCGCTGATTCCAAAATCTGTTGTGAATCAGATTGCTTCCCATCTGTCTGTTGCGTATTATCGTCCTGTCACCTTGGTACTTTTAGCGCTTATTGTGGCTTCTACAGCCATCGCACCCCGGCATGACTGGCTGTTCAGCCCCGCACAAGCCGACTTAATCTGGGGATATGTTTTATTCTTTATTTCTTTGCTCATTCACGAATTTGGTCACGCGAGCGCTTGCATTCGCTATGGGGCAGAACCGAGCAATATTGGGTTAACGATTTATTTAATGTTTCCAGCATTTTATAGCGATGTTAGCGATGCTTGGAAATTGAAACGGTGGCAGCGGGTAATCGTTGATATGGGAGGAGTGTTTTTCCAGCTCGTTATCTGTGCGGTGTATGTAATTGTTTACAGGTTGACCGAGTGGGCAGCACTTAAGATTGCCATTTTAGCAATCGCCTCTAGTTGCATTCTATACCTAAATCCGGTATTTAAATTTGATGGCTACTGGGCATTATCGGATGCTTTGGGTGTGACGAACCTCAGTCGCGAACCGGGGCGCATTTTACGCCATATCTATATAGATAGTGAGTCCTCTGCCAGACGCTTACCTTGGTCCCCACTGATGATGTCTGTTTTGGCCGTTTATACGGTCGTGAGTTGTGGCATTATGGGATATTTTATTGTGACGGTTGTGCCGGTTCTCTGGCGGGAACTGTTGGGCTATCCTTCTTTAATTGCTGATTTGGCCAATCAATTGATAAATTCGCCTCACGCACTTGGTTTTGAGCAAATTACACCTTTTCTCCTTTCTACACTGATGGTGGGGATTCTGTTGCTAATGTTCTGGCGAATCATACAATTTATGTTTGCTGCTATACGGCAGTTAGTCAAGCGTTCGCCGGTTTGATGCGCTTTTGCTAATCTCGGTTAAAGGCGGCGCGATAAGCGGTTTTCCCCACCACCTTCGGTACAGTAACGCAGACTCTGATGTGATGTCCACTCGATGCGCCCCAGGCGGAGGGCTTCCAGGATTTCCGGGGGGAGTTTGAGGAGGGGAGTCTGGTGTGGACGAAGGACTGCCAGTTCTTGAGGCCCGGCGAACGCCGTACCTACGGATATACCTCGTAGGGCTGCGTAGCGCTAACGCGCCGCAACGCTTACGTCCTGTCCCAATGTCCTAAACTGACTGTCCAGTTTGCAGGAACCAGAAACCCGGTTTCTACGCTTTCACAACTCAAATAGAAACTCTATAGCAGTTTTCAATTGAATTAAGTAACTCAAGTTGCTAGTTATGAAACGCCAGCCTTTCGGTAGCGAAGCTGGACGCGCCAGCGTCCTTCCCCCCAACCCCCCTAAAAAAGGGGGGCTTTTCCAGTCCCCCCCCTTTTCAAGGGGGGGTTAGGGGGGGATCTAAGCCTGAATTTTTTGTAATTAGCAACTTGAATTAAATACAACTATCTACCACCCACGCCCACACCCATCCCCCCACCCGCCGGCACTCTAGGAAATGCTCTTCAGACTGTGCGCCGCTTCGTTTAGCTTCTGGGTGCCCACCTTGACTTGACTGATACTTTTAGCCGTCTCGGTGGCTACTTGGTTGAGCGCGTTCATCGCATCCACCACCTGCTGAACAGCCAGCGCTTGCTGCTTGGCACTCAGGGAAATTTGCTGAGTGCTCAGAGAAATCTCATTGATAGCCGCCGTCACCCCCCGAAAGGCTTCCGCTGTTTCTTGAGCGATTCGAGATCCCTCCTCCACCGTTTTCGTGCCGGCATCCGTCACCATCACCGTGGAATTAATCGCCATTTGGATATCCGCCACCAGAGCGTTAATCTTCTCTGTGGATCTCCGACTTTGGTCAGCCAGTTTGCGAATCTCTGACGCCACAACGGCAAATCCCTTGCCGTGCTCGCCCGCACGCACAGCCTCAACCGCTGCGTTCAGCGCCAGCATATTCGTCTGGTTGGCTAAATCGCTCACCAAAGCAGCAATATTGCCGATCTGAGAAGTCTGCTGGCTCAACCGCACAATTTGCTCGGCAATCGCACCCACTTTTTCTTTTAAAACCGACATCCCCTCCAGCGTTTTCCCCACCGCCAACGTTCCCCCCTCCGCCAGGTGCAGCGCCTGTCTGGCACCGCCAGCAACCGTTTCCGCTTGCTGGGCTGTAGCGCTTGAGGAAGCCCCCAACTCATCGATTGTGCTGGTGGTTTGATGTACCGAAACAGCTTGCTGAGACGCCATGCGTTCCTGCTCCTCCATTGTCACCGCAATTTCCGTTGAAGACGCCGTAATTTTACTGAGAACCTGACTCACCTTTTTGGAAACCCCATCCGTCATCAAATAGACGGAAATCAAAACCAGAATAATCTCTAACAATGTGCCGAACACAAGCGATAAGCTGGCCTGTTGCCAAGCGGCTTCTACCTGAGTGTTTTCTGGCGCGACCGGCTCTCGTTCAGACCGGCTCACTCCCCTCTGTTCTACAATACCTTGCCGCTCCGCTTTCACTGACTGACATGCCTCGTACACCCTCCAAGTGTTGAAGTAGGTAAGCCCCATAAGTCCGATGAACCCAGCCATCGGAAAGGCAGCTACTGTCCAGATATATACGCTCAGCTTTTGGTTGGCAACCATACAGTGTTTTTCCTTATTTTAATCGAGCAATCAACATCAAATCGGTGTGTGTCATGGCAACAGCCCACCGCGCCTGGATGTCCGCCTGCTGGCCACGGAGCGCACTGCCGGTAAAGGCAGGCCCCAGTCATGGACTTTGACGCTCAATAGGGCATGGGGCATGGGTCATGGGGCATGGGGCATGAGGAAGAAAATAGATCGCATTTGCCCTATTGCCCATTGCCCGCTCGTGGCCAATCGCCGCAATGTGTTATTCTATAAACAAGCAGCCCGGGTCCTTTGTATGAATCTCTATCAGGGATTGAAACAAACAAACAAACAAACAAACAAAGAAAACAAAAATTGCCCCTGACTCAGGTAGGGTAACAGTGAATCCCGGCAACGGGATTGAAACTTGACTCCCCGGCACCCGCAAGGCACCGATGCTGCATTCTATTTTATTTTTCACTCCTGTTATGGCCACTTCCAAGCGCAAGCCCACCGACACCAGCACCCCCACCGGCAACCGCATTGTCCACCAAGAATTCGGCGCAAGCACCAACCCCGCCGCCCTGGAACGTTCCCTCCCAGAACTCCCCCCATCCCAGCAAAATCTCAGAATACAGGCATCCCGCAAAGGGCGTAACGGCAAAACCGTCACCGTCATCACCGGCTTTCAAGCCAAACCCGAAACCTTGGCCTCCCTGCTCAAACAGCTGAAAACCCAGTGCGGTGCCGGTGGCACTGTCAAAGACCAGGACATTGAAATTCAAGGCGATCACACCCAGAAACTCCTCCAGGTTCTCACCGGACTCGGCTACAAAGCCAAAATCAGCGGCGGCTGAACACTCGGTAATTTCTCTGATATCCGTTAGATTAGTTTAAAACTTTAACCTCGTTCCTGGGCGACCGCAAGGGCGCAACTACAAGGGTCGATCCTACAGTCAGCCAGCCCAATAAAATAAACCATTCAACCGTATTTTATGTACGGTTTGGGATTGGAGAAGAATCCCCGGCCTAAACTCCAATATCATATCCGGTTGATTAATTTAAATTGTCACACCGGCGAAGCGAATTAGCAATGCCCAATGCGATGATGCCCAATGCGATGATGCCCAATCCAAAATCCGGGCATCCAAAATCCCAAATCACCGGCTTTGGCGCAGCGGAATTTCAATTGCGAACTCCGCCCCCTTTCCGGGTTCCGAAAAACACAGCAACTGACCGCCGTGTTGCTCCACAACAATCTGGTAGCTGACAGACAGCCCCAGCCCCTTGCCAGATCCGACCGGCTTAGTCGTGAAAAAAGGGTCAAAAATGCGGGATTTGACTGCCTGCGTCATCCCTATCCCATTATCCGCGATCCGAATCACAACAGATTGGGCACTGGGCACCTGGCATGAAGCATTGGGCAAATGCGATCTATTGTCTTCCCCATGCCCTATTGAGGTGCGAATCCAGATACACTTGGAGAGGTTCCGACTTTCCTTGAGGGCGTCAATCGCGTTGCTCAGAATATTAAGAAACACTTGATTCATTTGCCCTGCCAAACATTCAACCAGTGGCAACTTCCCGTATTCCTTAATCACCTCAATATCCCCCTCCCCATCACCGGCAGTCAGGCGGTGCTGCAGCAGCAACAAAGTGCTGTCGATGCCTTCATGCAAATTGACCCGCTTCCTCTCAGCTTCATCCAGCCGGGAAAAATTGCGCAAAGACAGAACAATCTGGCGGATGCGCTCAGTTCCCACTTGCATCGAATTCAGGAGTTTAGGAAAATCCTCCACCAAAAAGTCAAGATTGATATCTTCAGCAGCAGCCTGAAGGTGCGGGCTGAGTGAGTTGCTCTCTTTCAGGGAGAGTTCCGCAAACTTGAGCAAGTCATAAATGTATTCCCGGATATAAGTCAGATTTCCCGATATAAAATTAACGGGATTGTTTATTTCGTGGGCAATGCCAGCCACCATCCCACCGAGGCTAGACATCTTTTCGCTGTGAATCAGTTGAGCCTGAGTTTGTCGCAGATCGTGCAGAGCTTGGCTCAATTGCTGATTCGACCGGCTCAATTCCTGCTGGTACTTGTAAACCCGCAAACCGGCTCGCACCCGCGCTTGCAATTCCAGAGGATCGACCGGCTTAGAAAGAAAATCATCCGCCCCCGCATCCAATCCCGCCACCCGGTCAGCCACCGTTCCCTTAGAAGTTAGCAAAATAAAAAACGCCCTCGCTAACTCAGGGTCAGCCTTAACCTGCCGGCAAACCTCAACCCCATCCATCTCCGGCATCACCCAGTCGCAAACAATCAGCGCCGGTTCAATTTTAGACGCAGATTGCAGTCCTTCAAAACCGTCTTTGGCCACCGTCACCTCATACCCTTCT
>CAZJNL010000267.1:5460-6701 GCA_964546515.1 uncultured Oscillatoria sp. | reverse complement strand
TCACCGCCAGTCAAGGTGTAGTTGCCATGATCACCGAAAATCCAGTCATCCCCATCGCTGCCGGTGAGAATGTCAGCGCCTTTTCCGCCAAAGAGGGTATCGTTGCCGGTGCCGCCATCAAGGGTGTCATCCCCATTCCCGCCAAATAGCAAGTCATTGCCGTCGCCGCCACAGATTATATCGTTGCCAAGATCGCCGGCAACAATATCATTGCCACTTCCGCCAAGCCGGGTGTCATTGCCTTTTCCGCCTAGGAGGGTATCGTCACCAATACCACCATCTTTGGAAGTCATCGCCAGTATTGCCAAACAGCAAGTCATTCCCCTGATTGCCAAAGAGATTGTCATTGCCACCGCTGCCGATGAGAGTGTCAAACCCACCCTTTCCGATCATAGATTCACCGGCTTTGCTACTTGAAATGGAATCGTTTCCCTCAGTGCCATTGCGCTCAATTCCCACACTGTTGGGACTGGTGATTGGGGGTTCGTTGATGCCGGTGGATCAGTTTACCCCAATTTTGTTGCAGATGCAACTGTTGGCAACCGTTAAGTCAAAGTTGCTGGCAACTGCCGCACCGGCACTATCAGTCGCCGTTACCTTAATACTGAGATTGCCGACATCCCCATTGGCGGGTGTGCAAGAGTTGGTGAGGGTTGTGGGGTTGAATGTCAACCATGTCTGCAGGGAAGTGCCATCCGCTTTGCTGGCGCTATAGGTTAACGTGTCTCCCGCGTCAACATCCGCGAAGGTGCCGGCGGGGATAGGGAAATTGAAGGCGGTGTCTTCCTTGGCGGTTTGATTGCCAATCGGGGTGGCAACGGTTGGCGCATGGTTAACTTCTTTATTGGTTAAAGATACACTCGCCAGAGTTTTGCCGCTGTAATTGCTGTCGCTGCTGCTGGAAGTTCCGGTAATAGTGTACGCGACATCCCCGTATTGTAAGTCCTCCAATCCTGTCACCGTAACTGTTTGCGCCGTATTCCAGTTGGCGGCTTTAAAGGTAAGGGTTGAGGTGGAAAGACTTGCTTCTGTTGTGTCACTGTTTACCAGGTTAATCGTGACGTCAGCTGTGGGTTTGGATGTGAGCACCACGGTAAAGATGGCGCTACCTCCTGCTTCTGTGGTGGTTAACCCGGAGGTGGGGGTGACTGCAATCCCGGCGGTGTCGTTATCCGCAATCGTCAGACTCGCCTGCAGTTGCGATTGGTTCAGCAAAACGGAAACATTGTTGGAGGTAAAGT
>CAZJNL010000267.1:0-5360 GCA_964546515.1 uncultured Oscillatoria sp. | reverse complement strand
TCGCTGTGGCGAAATCCAGCTTTCCATCCCCGTTGAAATCCCCGACGGCGACGGATTGGGGATTTTCCCCCACTGCTAATGTTGCGGATGTGGTGAACCCCGTGCCGGTGCCATCCCCCAACAAAACTGTAACATTGTTGGAGGTAAAGTTCGCTGTGGCGAAATCCAGCTTTCCATCCCCGTTGAAATCCCCGACGGCGACGGAATAGAGATCGCTCCCCACTGTAAACTCGCTCGCAGTGGAGAAGGAAAGGGGGAAAATCCCCGGATAGGAATAGCACACTTCTGGAAAAAATGCAAGAGAAGAGCTAACATCACCGAGTCTGTATTCCAGATACCAAGTACCGCCGAGCGCTGGATTCCCCACGCGCTGCGCACTAGCGGCGATATTGGCACCGGCAATCTCCCGGAGTTGCTGCAAAAACCTCTTACCCCCCTCCCCGTGTGCGGGGTAAGGTTCATCCGCCACATTGCACGCCACAAGTATAATATCCCGCACCCGTCACTGCTGCAACTGCTGGCGGTACTCCTGCAAATTCCCCGTATGCAGCGGTGTTTTCCCCAAGTGCAAGCAACCCGGTTACCCGTGACAGACAACGTGCAGGCTGGTAGCTTGACAGTAAGACAAAGCTGTCGTAATTTGCCCCACCCCGTCCTTATCGGGGTCAATAATAACAACTTTTGCCCCTTCCAGAACACCCGCTGCTAGCATTGGGTACGCTTCCACTCGCGCGTCAATTGCCACGAGCGCGATCTCTATGGACTGAGCCTTTAGCCGGTCTGATCTAGAGGTACAGTCTTGAGTTTTCAGGAGCTTCTGCATAGGGGGTCTGGCTTAAAAAACTTTTTATATATCTTAGATCAGGTTTGACTGGTATGGTATTAACTTTTGTAAAATTTTTGTGGGATTAGCAATGGGTGGGGTGCGTGACGCAAAACTTCCCCCATCCGCGAGTGCGCACCGGCATTCAAGCGTCACGCACCCTACTCCTCTCTCACCGCAATCAACTGCGGCTTTTCCAGAGCCGCGTAAATCTCCCACATTTCCCGGTAAGCTTTTTCCAAACTTACCGCTTTCCCGGCGCGTGTCAAACAGCGGATAAGTCAGCCGGTTTACCGCCAACTTCTTCTTCAACTGCTGCAACTCGCCGGCGTTTTTCCCCAAACGCACTGCTAATCTTTCATACTCCCGCAAATCCCCCACAATTAACTCAGGTAAACCCACCGCCGTCAGCAAACTCGCCCCCACGCGAGAGGCAAAAGTTTATCCCGGACAAGTCAAAACCGGCACTCCCACCCACAAAGCGTCACTCGCCGTCGTGTGCGCGTTATAATAATAGCTATCCAGCACCAAATCAGCCAGCTTCAGCCGAGCCAGGTGTCTGGATTTCGGCAAAAAGCCGGCGAAAATAAGCCGCGACGCCGCAACTCCCCGCGCCGCAGCTTCGCGCCGAAAATTCTTCTTCGTCTCTTCCTTATCAGCATACAGCCAAAGGGTGCTTCCCTCAACCGCCGACAGAACCCTCATCCAAATGTCAAAGATTTGCGGCTCTATCTTGTAAGTCTGGTTAAAGCAAGCAAACACAACTCCTTTTTCTGGCAATCCGCATTCAGCGCGAGTCACGGGTGCGGTATCCACCGGCTGCTGGCTGTCATTCACCTGGTAGCTGTGTGGCAAAATCACCAATTTTTCGGGAAAATACTCGGCAGATGCCGGTGGCGTCACCGTCGCATCGGAGATGATATAATCAATAAAGTCAGCTCCCATTGTTCCCGGATATCCCAGATAGCTGACTTGAATCGGAGCGGGGCGCAATGCGAAAATATCAAAGCGGGAATCTCGCGTATAACCTTTCAGATCCACCAGAATGTCAATCCCGTCTGCGTGAATCCGTTTGGCGCACTCCGCCGCAGATTCCTCCACCAAGTTGCGGAAATGTTCGCTGTCGCTAATAATGCGCTTTCTGTAGAAGCTGTCGTCATCTACCCCCAGAGAGTAGGTAAAAATCTCAAACTCTTCTCGGGCGTGCGCTCCAAACAATCCCAGCATTAAATGACTGGTGGCGTGATTGTGGAAGTCAGCGGAAACATATCCAATCCGCAGTCGCCCTTCCCGCGAGCGAGAGTGGGTAAAGTTCAGAGACTGTCGCTGTTTTTCGGTACGCCGGCTAACTGCAGAGGCGTGACTGCGAGCGATTGCCAGTTGCGTGCTGGCATCCCCAAAAAATGATAAGCTATCAAACGGAACCACATCGGTAACTTTTCCCTGTGACAGCTGCTCAACTGTCTGACTGTAAAGCTTGTCTAAATTGCTCTCGTCATTTCGCCAGTCTGCAATAAGTCGCCGCAAGCGAAACAGGTAGCTGAATGCCAGAGTTGACTGGGAGTTGAGTTCCAGACAGCGCTCCAAAACAATTCTCGCCTCATCCAGCCGGTCTAGATATACCAAGGCAATCCCCAGGCTCTCGTGAGCTTCTGTATAATTGGAGTTCTATCGCCTTGCGGAAGCAAGCAATCGCCTCTGTGATTTTTTCTTGCTTTTGCAGGGCGACTCCCATATTGTGCCAAGCTTGATAGTGTCTGGGTTCGCGAGCGATGGTTTGCCGGTAGTAGTCTATCGCTTCTGGCAATTCCTCCCGCATTAAGCAGATATTGCCCAATTGTACATAAGCGGCGTAATAGTTGCAAGTGGCTGCCATTTTCTGGTATTCTTGGAATGCCTCATCCAATTTCCCTTCCCGAATAACTTGCAAAGTGCGGCTGTACCAGATTTCAATTTCTTCCGGTGTTAGCTGGTTCTTTTGTTCCGCCTTGAGCTGAGGAGACGCGATCGAATCAGACGCGATCGAATCAGACGCGATCGAATCAGACGCGATCGAATCAGACGCGATAAATCGCGTCTCTACAAGAGAGCTAGGATTTATCTGGGTTGTTGGCTGCGCTTGCGGGGGTGGAGACGCGATAAATCGCGTCTCTACAAGATAGCTTATCTGGTTCCCAGGCTCAGGCTGGGAACCCTTCTTTATAGGATCCGCCTCTTTTATTAGATCAGAATCATGAGGTTCCGCCTCTATATTTGCGTTCCCAGGCAGTAATGCAGATGGCACCGCGATCGCCCAGTAATGAGGAAACTCCGCCGATAAACGAGACGTGTCAAATGTCAGCACATGTTCAATTTCATCGTTTTGAAATCCCAAAGCCATAGGGCGGCTGACTCCGGGAAGCACCTGTACGTCGTACAATTCTGTAATGATGCCTTCAAAGCGAAGCCAACCCGCAATATTCCCCGTATTTAAGTCAATCGCCATTAACCCGCAACGAGGCTCAGCATTTTTGGCGATTAACTGTTCGTCGAGAGCTAACCCGGAAAAGCTCTTATCTCCTCTGGCTTTGGAAAGCCCGACAAGAGCATAATCTTTCCAGAATGTCAATCCCCGCAGATAGCCAGGGCAAAACGTGACAGGCTCAAATTTTCCTGTCTGCAAATCGGCGCAACCAAAGAAGCAGGTGCCCGAGTTGTGCAGCCACAGCTTGTTGTGATAGAATCGGGGGGAGTGAGGCATCGACAAGCCGGCACAGACAATTTCATTAGAAGGCACATCAATCACACAGCCCCCATCTCGCCGGCTGTCTCGCCACCCATCTATTATATCTGAGCGACTGCAGGCGGTGACAAAGCGGGGTTGCCCATCTACCATTGCCAACCCGTTAAGGTGACAGCGGTCTTCTGTTATAATTTTAGAGATAAACTTGGGTTTCCACAAGGGGGCGCAGCTGTGGCGCTCGCTCAAGGTTGCCAGACAGTTTAATAAAGTGCTGATAAAGATTACCTCACCGGCACTGTTAACCGCAACATCGTGGATATCCAAGTCGCCGTTAGTGTGGCCAATTATGGGCCCATATAGTTTGTCGTATCCATTATACAGTTGCCCAGGTTCCAGTATATTATCTAATTGCCACAGCTGGGATTTCGCACTCATATAAAGGCGTTCGGGAGTGGCGAAAAGTCCCATCGCCCTGTCGAAAAGGCGCTCAAATCCGGAAAATCTGCCTTCTGGGTTTGCGCCGATAAGGATGAGGCGGGAGGTTTGATAGGGGGTGCAAGCGAGACTGATGTGTTCCTCGACTAGCCAGTCGAGAAATTGGCGGGAACCGTAGAATTCCAAATCGGGATAGGCGGGAGATGTCGGATTGGGTTGGTTCATTAGGGGAGGCGGCTTGTGTGGCTCTCGGTTAGGAGCCAGGGGTATTCATGTTCTTTCTCAATTATCCAGTCTCCGGCTATAAAAGTCAAGGATTTTTCCAAAAATTTACCGGGAGGCGGGGAATGTTTGACTTGGCCTAAAGTCACCGAATAATAGCGAACGCTCACTTATTGTGAGAAGTTCTTATTGCCCCATGCCCCACACCCCGTACCCCACACCCCACACCCCACGCCGCCAGCCCTACGCCGCCAGCCCACTGACTTCGTAAGCGTTGCGGGACGCGATAGCGTCCTTCGCAAAACTTAACACGCCAAACCATGAGCAGAAGATTCAGGTAAAATGGAAAACTTGGGCGTGCGTCACCGGCATTTGTAGGCTAACCTAAAAACAACAAAGCGAAAGGAGAGAAAAATCTCATGCACTCGTTACGGCGGACAGTGTTGTGGTGTGGGGTGACAGTTCCGGGTACAATTCTGACAGTCGGCATTTCTGCAAGTTACGCGACTCCCAGCGCCCCGGCGGTGTCACCGCAAACAGCTGACATCAGTGAGCCAAATACCCAGTGCCCGATGCCCAGTGCCCAGTGCCCAGCGCCCAGTCGCAGATGGTACAATATTATCGCGCAAGCGCAAACCCCACCGGCACCGCCGGTGAACCCACAACCAGATCCAAACCGGGAGCGCTTCCCGCAACCCGCACCCAATCTGCAACCGGCACCACCAGAACAGCAGCCACCCCTGGAAACCCCACCGGCAACGGCACCGATGCCGACAGAATCACCCGCTTTGAGAATTCCCATTACAAAAATCGAAGTCATCGGCAACACCGTTTTAAAACCCGAAGACCTTAACCCAATTATCGCACAGGTGGAGGGAACTTCTGCAACCCTCGAAGACCTGAGAAAAATTGCCGATGCCATCACTCAACTGTACCTGGAAAAAGGCTACATCACCTCCCGCTCCGTTCTCCCCGATCAACAATTCACAAACGGCGTGGTGAAAATTGTCGCCATAGAAGGCATCTTGCAAGACATTGAAGTGATCGGCACGCGCCGGCTCAACCCCGAATATATCCGCAGCCGGTTGCGATTAGCAGCAGGCAAACCCCTTTCCAGTATCGCACTGGAAAATCAGCTGCGGTTGCTGCGCGTTGACC
>CAZJNL010000266.1:0-6707 GCA_964546515.1 uncultured Oscillatoria sp. | reverse complement strand
ACCAACACCAACACCAACACCAACACCAACACCAACACCAACACCTCCCGGCACATTAGAGTTTCTTGACGCCAGTTTTCTCGTCAGCGAGGATGGCACTCCCCAAGCAGCTGTTACCGTAACTCGCACCGGCGGCAATAGCGGCACAGTCAGCGCCACCCTTACCCTAAACGATGGCACCGCGCAGGCGCAGGCGGACTACAGCAACACCCCGATAAATGTCACCTTTGCTGATGGGGAAATCATTAAAACTGTCAATATCCCCATTGTTAATGACACCTTGGTTGAAGTCGCTGAGACAGTCAATCTCGCCTTAGTTAACCCCACCGGCGGTGCGGCAATTGGGCAGAAGAATACCGCTACTCTCACCATCGCCAGAAGCGATATGCCGGCATTGCTTAACTTTGAGGTAGTTGGGAATTTAGACCCTCTGGGAGCATTTTATGCCTCTCAGGGCATTTCCTTCTCTCCCAACGCTCTAGGAATTCTTGATACCGACGCCTTGAACGCACTCGGCGCACCCGATAAATTTGGCGGTAATTTTGGTCACGCACCTAGTGGAATTACCTCCCTGACTTATGCCGAAGGTTCTAAAATCGTCATGGATGTAGCTGGCGGATTTGACGCTCAGCTGTCGTTCTTCTACGCTTCCCCCTTTAGGAACCACACAGTCACCATTTATGAAGGAGCAGGTGCCACCGGCAATATCTTGGCATCCCTGCCTTTATCCAGAACCCCAGCCGGTGACTTCCCGAATGCTTACAGCGAGTTCAATGAAGTAACAATCCCCTTTTCAGGAATTGCCAGATCGGTTTCTTTTGGCGACTTTGCCAATAAGATTGTCATCGACAGCATCTCCCTTGGCTAGGGGGTATGGTTTAGGTGCGGGTGTGCGCATCTGAGACAGACGCGCCTACGTCTTAAAAGCGTAGGACAGGCGTTCCCTCCGACCCAAAAACCGTTGTCCCAAAAACCGTGTAAACCCGCCCCAATCATCTAATTCCAGAGCGAGGAATAATCACATCTGTCGGGTCAAATACCGGCACGATTCCTCGCTCTTGAGCCGAGATTGCTCGAAGTCCGTTGCTCTCCAACCCCCCGCCAGAGGTGCCACCACCCAGAGGATTGCTGGTGCCATTTAGCCCGTCACTCAAGAAAGTGTTTGTAAACCCTCTCTGCTTAAAACCTCTTCTTTCTTCCTCCGAAAAGCTGGGGGCAACCACGGGGGGATTGCCCCTACGCCGCTGACGTGCCGGTTGAGCGGGGGCGGAAGCCGATTCGTTTGCGTGCTTCGCAGCTGCTCCCGTTCCGAGTCCGCTCCGAAGGAGCAAGGAGCATTGGCTGCAGGCTTCATATTCGCCTGCACGAGCCACCCAAGAAGGCAAAAGCCAAAAGCCAAAAGTTAAAAGAAATATCCCTGTTAAACTCGTTCTCAGGCTCCGCCTGGGAACGCCCCCCCAGAGCCTCTGCCTCGTTTCATTTACCGCAACAATACAGCTTTTAAATTGCATAAATGTACCTCCGTTAAGCGAAAATTTCAACTCGTTTAAACTCGTTACCAGGCACCGCCTGGGCAAGCCACTGTAGCGGCTCTGCCTCGTTTCATTCCCCTAATCGCTGCTAAAAAGTTGCACTAATCATACCTCCTATAAGCGAAAAGTAGTGCGGATGGTTCCCACGAAAATATCGCCGTTACCCGCATCGTGTTCTGCATTAGTTAGAATAAAAAAGCCCGGAGTGATTGATATATTATCAGTCAACCGAAAGCGGTAGAAAACCTCAAAGTGCAGCGACGTGTCCTTATCCAAACGCACGTCATTTCCACTGACCAACTTAGGCGGTTGGCCAAATTGAAAGGCTAGCAAGTCTCCTTGTCTGCCAAACGGATCGGACAAACCCAAGGAAAACAGGTAAGTGGTCGCAGTGGCAGAAGCCGATGACTCTAGGGAATCCGTGAAAATCCACGCCCCCCAAGTTCCCAAGGTAACATTAGGATTTAAGCGCCACTGCAGGGAGCCGCCCACAGCATTAATCTGCGCCGGCTCGGGCTGAATTAAAAACCCAGAAGTATCCGCATTAAAGCTGCCGGTGAAAGTATCTAACCGACCGTCGCTAGAGTAGGCATTCACATAAGTCACGCCCGCAAGAATGTTGGCAGCCGGTTTGACTAACAGCTGCGCTCCCAAGGCGCTATGGTCTGCGCCAAACACGCCCTGACCTCTCTCAGGAGAGCTGCTGCCCCTAGTGCCGTAAGCGACTTGCAAGCGTACCGTATCAGCCACCAACCAGTCAAATCCCACACCGGCATCCAAATTCCCAATTTTGAAAATCGGACTCGCCTCGGCAAAGCGGGAAATCGCTCCCCGACCGGCATCGAAGTAGGGAGAGTTAGCGGTAAGAACGCTGCTCAAGCTAAAACCCACTGGTCTGACGGTAAAGACAACCCGATCCCCAAACGCGGCAAACCGATATTCCAGCTTATCTAATTGTATCTGATTGTTCAAACCGGTTTGATAAGAAAGCAGGGCCATATCAGTATTGAAGGCGTCAGGGCTGGCAAACCCCCGACCCTCAAAATTCCCCGTAGCCAGCTCCAGTCGCAGCCGGTCTTTGCCTGTGAAAGTCGAGACAATCCCCAGTCGCGCCAGCTGAGTCAGAACCACATCCTTTTCCCCTCTCCCGCCCGCACCCCCTCCAGCAGCGCCGGTCAAGCCAAATATGACTTCTCCCCCCAGTACAGCCGCAGTCGAGAATTGCTGCGCTTCCAGTATGTGAGCACGCGCTTCTAGCGTATCAACACGAGAGCGCAAGGAGGCCAACTCGGAGGCAAAGTCCGCTTGCAGTTTTTGCAGCGCCGCCAAATCTTCTTTGGTAACGTAGTCTTCTGTTGGCTTCTTAGCAGCAATCAGTTCGCTGATGCGGGATATGCAGGCGTTCAAACCGGCAGCAAATTCATATCGCGTCAAGGCGCGGTTCCCCCGATAGCTGCTATCGGGATACCCTGCAATACAGCCGTAGCGCTCTGCCAGGTTCTGCAATGCCTGAAACGCCCAGTCAGCCGGCTGCACGTCCGCCAGCTGCGAGACTGAAGTCACTTGCGCCATCGGATGTTCCTCCGCTGCCGGTGCGCTCTCGGAATGCTCCTCCTGCGCCGCTGCGCTCTCGGAATCGGCAGGTATTGTGGGCATCTGGCATGAAGCACTGGGCTCTGGGCACTGGTTATAATAAATTCCGGGGGGAGGCGGGGGAAGTATTTCTGTCAGCTGAATCCTGGAAACGGGATTGAAAGGGTGCCCCTTTACCCGCTCCTCGATTTTTCTATATTCATCATCCGGAATTGCCTGTAATGCAGCTTGAACTGCGCTAAGCAGCACCTCACTGGCAACCGCTGTCTGTGAATTTAAATCCGTTTTATTAGTTATATAATATGCAGTCGGTGTCCCGGCGGCTGAGAACTCTGGAGAAAGGGAGCCGGTGGGGCTAATTTGAGAGGTGGCAGGGATGACGGCCTCAGGTACAGGGGCGACGGGCGTTCCTACCGAGAAACCCGCAGCCGGTGCCGACAAGGTTGCTGGTTTCTCAGACGCTTTTGCAAAAGCAGTCGGTGCCGCCAGCAGGAGTATTGCCAGACTCGGTAAAAAATGCCTCATGCAGATGATTGCTCCTCACAGCTAGACAGCAGACCACATTCGGTAGATGCTTCGCAACACTTGGCCAGAATACCTAATTGTCTGACAAATATAGGTCTGCGTACTGGAAATCCTTAATGTTCTTTAACGCTTTTTACAGGAGTCATCTAGCAATATAGCGCCACATCCCCCAGAAGGGCCATCCCTGAGCAGCGACGGCAAATCAAACGTAAACGCCTTGTATATATCATCAATCACATCCGCCTGGGGTTTATTGGCCATCCCAGCAGCAATCACCTCGGGATCGACCGGCTGAAAATTCAACTTCAGCTGCAGGCGCTCTGCTTCCGCTTGGCTGATAAAGTGAATCGTTTGCATGCCGCAGCTGTTGTTGGCGCTCAAATCCGGATCGATACAGTACACGTCCTTTTGGGCCCGCCCGCGCCCGTGAATGCCGATTAACTCCCCCTTGGCATTAAACACAGGGCCACCACTCATCCCCCGGCGGGTTTGATTGTCATAGAGTAAGCTATAGCCCCCATCTGCTGAGGGGGGATTGACAATTGCACTCAACTGACCGGAGGAAAACTCCCGCACCCGGCGAGCGCTCTCATCATCAGGATTTGGCCAGCCAGAGACGAACACCGGCTCCCCTTTGCGCAGCTGGTTGGAACTTCCGATGGCGGCGACTGCATATTTGCGCTCAGTTTCAAATTTGACAATCGCCAGATCGAATCCTTGGACGATCTTTCCTAACTGTTTGTCCTCGCTGCCAAACGGGTGAATGTTCTTTTGAGTCTTGACATCATCGACAAAATGAACTTCCCCGTCACTGGTTCGCACCCCGTAAACCACTTCTCTAGTCCGGACAACGTGCAGCGCCGTTAACACATAATACGTCTTGCCACTGCGGGCTACAATCACCCCAGATCCGGGGTTCCATTCCTGTCCGGATTCAATATCGCCCTTTTGCAAACCCTGGGCAATCACCACAGTCGTTTGGGAAGCAATAGCATCAATCTGTTCTTTTGTCAAGTCTTGAGCTGCCCTCAGAGGTATGGCGATCGCCACTGCGACTACTGTTCCCACTAAACAGGCAGATAAGCGGCCAGAAAACATCCCGTAAATTTCTAATTGCTAATTGCTAATTACTGTCAGTCGCGGAAAGCGAGCGGGCGGGCTGCAGCTGACCCAACTTTCCAGATATGGCGGCAGTGCCAATAGTCTCGCCTGGGTAGCTCATACCACATCTGCGATCATAGAGTCATTAAGGGGAAACTCACTTCCAGCTCCGGCTCGGTGTGTGAAGTCCGAGCGAGCAATTAATGAATAAATAACCATAGAAGAATTCTTCAGTTGCTCTCTCAGGTCAACCCTAAAAGCAACGAATTGCCAAAAAAAGCCGGTCAGCGAACCCCTGCTAGAAGTCCTGAGCAGACAGGAGTCTGCTGCATCACTTGAAAAGTCCCTGGATCACCTGTGACAAAGGCACATAGTCTTGCCCCCCAGACTCTTGAATCGGGCTGCCGGTCGCCTCGCTCAAGGTTCTCAACAGTTTATTCGGCTGGTTTCCCTGCTTGAGATTGAACAGCATATTCTTTTCATTGCAGCCCGATGTCGTATTGTTAACAGCGCAGAGTACCGTCTGACCGTTCACCCGACCTGTGGTCAAATACACGCTATTGAGCGTGCCGCCATTTCCGGACAGGACATTGTTCAGCCGGTCAGTAACTTCCTTGCAGCGCAGTTCGGGCGTAAACCCCGCCGCACTGAACTCCTCAGTTGTCCAAGCGATCATGGGCTTTGAGGCAGATCCATTCTTACTGACGGCAACAGTAACATAGGAGTTATCCTCCACCTTGCACTGAAACGAGGCTCCCGAACTGGCTGACTGCGCCAAACTGCTTTGTGCACTCAGCAAGGGAACCTGTGTCGCTACTGAGCAGGCGATGGCCAAGCGTAATATCGGTTTCATACTCATCTGTTCAAAACCCGCTGGAGACTCCCACTATACCTTCAGGCTGGCGGGAGAGGAAAGCGGGGCGGGCTGTGCCACTTTCCTAGTTTGATAGCGCACGCTCCCATGGGGCATGGCGCATGGCGCATGGGGCACGCTGCTCCTGCGGAGCCGCAACGCTTACGCACAGGGGAGTGGGGGAGTGGGGAAGCGGTGTTAACGCTCTTGCGTTTACCCTTGAGCGATAGCCTTGGGAAGGGTGCTAAAGCGCCGCAGCTCTCCCTACTGTCACCTTTTGGCCCTCCTGGTCGGGCAGTTCCCCTTCCTTCTTTCGCCCCAACCGGCTCTCCGGGAACCCAGTCTCCCGTTTAACTCGGCTGTTTCCGGCAGGTAGCGCTTTTGCGGCAACGGGTGCCACCCTAACAGGCACTGCCTCAAAAGGGTGGGATGCTCCGTCGGAGCCGCTGCGCCTTCCGCCGGCACACGCATCTCTGTGGTGGTGTGATAGACGCTATTCCACTTGAAAATTCTCCTGAATTTGAAAAAAAAATCTTAAACCCTGACTAAAGCCCGGGTTATGCGGTTCCAGACGCGGCGGCAATCTTGGAGTTTAAAGATTGTGTGAAGTAATCACCGAGTTGTGCGAATAATTTGAAAAATGCCCCACTCTGGGCAATCCGTCAACGTATAATATCTAGTCCGGTGTGCCCATTGTTCGTGTGACAGATGGGGGGGCGGGTTTATTCATAACAAAACCCTGTGCTCTGTAGCGGGTTTATAAATATCCTCCGCTTCCCCGATACATTGAAGCGTCAACTGCGGCGACAGCGTTTTGCCCCTACAAGCATATATATATACAAAACCGATGCTAGCGGACATTATATAACCCCTTAAAGGTTTTAGGCTTCTGCACCCGCACCAAGTTATGTTAAGTTTGTATAGGTTTACAAGCTTTTATCGCCAAATCCGCAACCTTCTCCGAGACGGACTGTCGGTTGGGCGGCAATCACCACGCCAGCGACAGCAGCCGGTACACTCAGTCCGTCGTGCGTTCCTTGCGCGAGCTGATACCGGCATTGAGCAAAGGAGATTCCCTTGAGTCAGCTGAAAGTCTTTGTTTA
>CAZJNL010000265.1:0-6715 GCA_964546515.1 uncultured Oscillatoria sp. | reverse complement strand
AACTGACATGAATCTGCCCCTAATTGCCCGAGCCAAACCAAACGAACACAAAATAGCGATTGTCGCACCCGAAGGAGCCTTTACCTATGGGGATTTGCTCCACACATCCGCCCAAATCGCAACCGCCCTTCTCAGCAATGCCCAAGACTTGCACCAGCAGCGAGTTGCCTTTCTCATCCCGTCAGGATTCCAGTATGTCGCCACTCAGTGGGGGATTTGGCGTGCCGGTGGGGTAGCAGTACCCCTGTGCGTTTCCCATCCGCGCCCCGAGTTAGAATATGTTATTGCAGACTCAGACGCATCCACTCTCATCGCTCACCCAGATTTCGAGCCGGTATTGCGCCCCATTGCTGAAGAGCGAGGTTTGCGATTTATCCTCACTAACGACACACTTCCCGCTGATGCCGGTTTCCTCCCCGAAGTGGATATCTCCCGACGAGCATTAATCCTATACACCAGCGGTACAACCGGCAAACCGAAAGGCGTAGTTACCACCCATCAAAACATTCAAGCTCAAGTTACAAGCTTGATTGACGCCTGGGAATGGACTTCCGTCGATCGCATCTTGCACGTCCTGCCACTTCACCACATTCACGGTATTATTAACGTGCTCACTTGCGCCCTGTGGGCTGGCGCTGAGTGCCACATGCTCCCCAAATTTGACGCCCAAACCGTTTGGAACCGAATTGCCGGCGGTGACTTAACCCTATTTATGGCTGTACCCACCATTTATGTAAAGCTAATTGCAGCTTGGGAAGCTGCAGATAGCGAGCGCAAAAAAAGCATGTCCGGTGGCTGCGCCAAAATGCGTCTGATGGTTTCAGGTTCCGCAGCTTTACCCGTCCAAGTCTTAGAAAAATGGCAAAGCATCAGCGGACATTTTCTGCTCGAACGCTATGGTATGACCGAAATTGGCATGGCGCTATCTAACCCTTTACACGGGAAAAGATTGCCCGGATATGTGGGCAAACCCTTACCTCAGGTTGAAGTCAGATTAGTCGATGAAAGCGGAGATTTAGTCTCTCCCGGAACACCTGGAGAAATCCAAGTCAAAAGCCCGGGAGTTTTTCTGGAGTATTGGCAAAAACCGGCAGCAACTGCCAAATCCTTTCGCCACGGTTGGTTCCGCACCGGCGATCTCGCCGCCTTCGAGAATAACAGCTACCGCATCCTCGGGCGGATAAGCGTCGATATCATCAAAACCGGCGGTTATAAAGTTTCTGCCTTAGAAATTGAAGAAGTGCTGCGAACCCATCCAGACATTCAAGACTGTGCCGTAGTTGGGGTTGCCGATCCAGAATGGGGCGAGCGCGTCTGCGCAGCTTTAGTATTGCAACCGGCAACTCATTTGACTCTAGAAACCCTCAGAACTTGGGCAAAACAGCGACTGGCTACCTACAAAGTTCCCCGCAAAATTATTGCTGTTGAAGAACTCCCCCGCAACGCTATGGGGAAAGTGACTAAACCGGCAGTGGCGCAGCTATTTCAAGCCTAGCACAGTAGGGTGCGTTCCGGAGGAACGCACCCTATCAAACCTACCCTTCCGCCCAAGGCGTCAGAATCTTCGACACCACCTTAAAAGCCCAATCAATCGCCCAGCCAATTACCCCGATAACCGCAATACTGAACAGCACCTTATCCGTTTGCAGAAACCTCTGCGCCTGCACAATTTTAAACCCCAAACCATTCTCAGCAGCAATCAACTCCGAAATCACCAGAAAATTCCAAGCACCGGCAATATTCACCCGCAGCGTATCCAAAATACTCGGAAACACCCCCGGCAGTATCACCCGGAACAGCACATCTCGGCGAGTCGCCCCCAAAGTGTAAGCAACATTTAACAATTCCCCCGGAATAAACTTAACCGCATCTGCTATCATTATAGCATTGTAGAACACAATCCCCAGAAAAATAATCAAAATCTTAGCTTCCTCCCCCAATCCCGCCCAAAGTATAATCAGAGGAATGAAAGCCGCCACCGGCATGTAGCGAACCGGCCCAACAAGAGGGCTGAACAGACTCTCCATGCTGGGAAAAGTCCCCATAGCAATCCCCACCGGAATGCCAACAGCAGCCGCCGCTAAAAAACCCGCCCCAACGCGCCCGCAACTTGCTATAATATCTTGCAGTAAATTCTCCTCAGCAAACATGCGGATGCCGGCACTTATCACCGCTGCCGGTGTCGGCAAAAACATAGCCGGCACCCACCCCTGAGAGCTCAGCAAAGCCCACAGCAGGAGTGGCACAACTAGCGCAGCCACAGTCAGCAGAACCCTCAGCCAGTGAGGAAAACCCTGGCGGATGCTCCAAAACACAGACGGCTGCAGATATCGCTTTTTAGCATAACTTGACAGTGGTTTGAGCATAACGCAAAAATTTAAGTTATACTCTATATTAACCTTCCCTCACCAACTCCTCCGCAGGGTGCGCCCCTTCTGTAACATTACTTAACGAACGGCAACATCCGCGTTCATCTGCGTTAATCTGCGGTTCAAAACATGCTAATATCCTCAAACCCACCCAAACTAGAAGTCCGCAATTTATTCAAAGCCTTTCCCAACCGGGGAAAGCAACTGATGGCGCTGCAGAACATCAACCTGCACGTTTATCCCGGTGAATTTGTCTGTATCGTCGGGGCGTCAGGCTGCGGAAAATCCACCCTGCTGAATATTATCGCCGGTTTGACGCCCCCCTCCTCCGGACAAGTGCTAGTTGATAGCGAAAGCGTACCCGGTCCCGGAGCAGATAGAGGAATGGTTTTCCAGCATTTTTCCCTATTTCCCTGGCTAACCGTAGCCGCTAACATCGGCTTTGGCTTGCAACTGCGGCGCATCCCTAGGAAGGAGATACAGCAGAGAATTGATTACTACCTGGATGTGGTAAACTTAACTCAGTTTGCCCGCTCTTATCCCAAACAGCTGTCAGGCGGAATGAAACAGCGAGTCGCAATTGCTCGCGCCTTAGCTAACGAACCGGAAGTTTTGCTGATGGACGAACCTTTCGGGGCGCTCGACGCTCAAACCAAAGAACAGATGCAGCAATTCGTGCTAGAATTGTGGGAGAAAACCCGGATTACTGTTCTAACCATCACCCATGATGTGGAGGAAGCGATTTTCCTCTCCCAGCGCATTTATGTGATGAGCGCCCGCCCCGGGCAAATCAAAGAGGAAATCCACGTCGATTTGCCGGCGCACCGGGATTTGGAGATTAAACTCAGCCCGGAGTTTATTGAAATTAAGAGACGGTTGATTGGGGGTTTAAGAGAATAACCGCCAAGACGCCAAGGACGCCAAGAAAGGAGGGAGGTGGGATTGGCATGTTTTATCAGGAGATTATAAAGGAGACATGTCGCTTAGAAAATCCAGCAAAATTTGCTGGGGAAGGAGTCCGAGGGGGCGCACCTCACCGGCTTTTTCCGAATAGCGATCACCCTGCCGAATTTCTTCAGGGGTGAGCAAATCCATATCCCAGCCTTCTCCTAACACCAGCTGGCTCAATTCCACCCCCAGTTCGCCGTGAAAAACATGGCGCACGACAGAGGAATCGGAATACAAGCCAAACTCAGACATCACCGACGGCGCGTAGCCAATTTCTTCGAGCAGTTCGCGCTTGACGGCGGCTTCTGGCGTCTCATTTGGCTCCATGTGACCGCCGAAAAACCCCCAGCATCCGGCATGGACAAGGCCGGGGATATTGTCTCGCAGCTGGAGCAGAAATTTGCCGTCGCGATACAAAATAGCGATAGCGACATGAACTGGTTTGTCACTCATGGTGATTTGGGGGCAGGCTTGCGTTGCAACTGTTCCTGTTCTTTTATATAAACCTCACCTAACTCTTGACCGGCGACAGGAATGCTTTCATAATTGACATCTCCTTTGATTGTGACTTCATCTCCCTGATTTGGCAGCGTCTTGTTAGTGATAATCCAAACGCTGCCGGTGGCATCTTGCAGCTGGTAAGCGCCAGCACCCAGAAAAGGCGCACGCTTTTCCACCTTGCCTTGCAGGTAAACTGTAGAGTTAACATCCCGGTTTTGCTGGATCTCTCCGATGTCGGAAACCGGCACATTAACTCCAAACCAGGCTATCTGAGCGCCAGCAGTCAGCCCCCCCAGCAGTAAGGATAAAGAAGTCAGTGCCAAAACCCGGGTTTTTCCCGGCCCAATCGCAATTTTTCTGAGTGACATACAGCAACACTCTGTAACGCTTATCTCCAGCATAATGGTCTATAGTGTCACATAAAGGCGCGTGTGGCAGCGACCGTGGGCGAGCCGTTGGCAACGATAGCCTCAGCCCCCAAACGAGAGCGGGCAAAGGCGTTACTGAGAGAGCCTTTTCCTGCGCTGCGTGCCGGTGTTCCCAGCATCGCACCCCCACATGCGCCCGAGCGAACCCTGGCATCAACCCCAATGGACACCAAAACTGCCCAAATTCTAGACGGTAAAGCCCTCGCCCTGAAAATTCAAGCCGAACTGCAACAGCGCGTCAAATCCTTGCAAGCGCAAGTCGGTCGCCCCCCCGGACTAGCCGTGCTGATGGTGGGCGACAACCCCGCCAGCGCCGTTTATGTGCGCAATAAAGAGCGCTCTTGCGCTAAAGTCGGCATCGCCTCCTTTGGCAAGCACTTCCCCACCGAAACCAGCTTCGTAGAACTGGAGGAAGTGATTCACCGGCTCAATTCTGACGAGCGAGTCGACGGCATTCTCGTCCAACTCCCCCTCCCCAAACACCTAGACGCGATTTCCCTGCTCTACCAAATCGACCCGGACAAAGATGCCGACGGACTTCACCCCGTTAACATGGGGCGACTGCTGCGGGGGGAGCCCGGTTTGCGCAGCTGCACGCCGGCAGGAGTGATGCGCCTGCTGCAAGAATACCAGATATACGCCGCAGGCAAACAAGCAGTCGTGATTGGCCGCAGCATTTTAGTCGGCAAACCGATGGCGCTGATGCTGCTGGAAACCAACGCCACCGTCACTGTCGCCCACTCCCGAACTCCCGATTTGGCAGCCATCGCCCGCAGCGCTGATATCCTGGTAGTGGCAGCCGGTCGCCCAGAAATGATCTCAGGCGACATGGTAAAACCCGGAGCCACTGTCGTGGATGTGGGCATCAACAGCGTCACCGACGGCACCGGCAACTCCCGCCTGGTCGGGGATGTCCACTTCGATTCCGTCAAACAGGTGGCCGAATTTATCACCCCCGTGCCCGGTGGCATCGGCCCCATGACCGTGGCCATGTTGCTGGCCAATACAGTAGATAGCTACAGCAAAAAAAGCTAATCGGGAGTGGGGAGTGGGGATGAGAGCCGGGATTAGGGGATTTGGGGATTGTTGTATTTTCCCCTAATCCCCTAATCCCGGCTGCCAATCTCCCCTAAAATTGTTTAGGAAGTTACAGATCGAGGCATTAAGGGATGGTATCGACCAAGGACATTGATTCGCTTCACAAGCAAGAGGAATCTGCGTTTGACTTATCAGCCTACCTGGCAGAAAAACAAGCTCAGGTGGAAGCGGCGCTGGAGCGTGCCATCCCGGTGACCTATCCCGAGAAGATTTACGAAGCCATGCGCTACTCCCTGCTTGCCGGTGGCAAGCGCCTGCGCCCCATCCTGTGTCTGGCCAGTTGCGAGCTGACCGGCGGCACCCTGTCAATGGCCATGCCGACCGCCTGCGCCCTGGAGATGGTTCACACCATGTCTTTGATTCACGACGACTTGCCGGCAATGGACAATGACGACTACCGCCGGGGGAAGTTGACAAATCACAAAGTTTATGGTGAGGAGATCGCGATTCTGGCGGGCGACGGGTTGCTGACATACGCCTTTGAGTTTATTGCCGCCAACACCAAAAACGTGCCGGCGGAGCGGGTGCTGCAGGTGATCGCCCGCTTAGGTCGCGCCTTCGGGCCGGCTGGGGTGGTCGGCGGGCAAGTGGTAGACTTGGAATGGGAAGGCAAGCCGGATGTGTCGGTGGAAACTCTCAACTTTATCCACAGCCACAAAACAGGTGCCCTGCTGGAAGCTTGTGTGGTTTGCGGGGCGATTTTGGCGGGCTCGCCGCCAGAAGAGTTGCAGCGACTGTCGAGCTACGCCCAGAATATAGGGTTGGCATTTCAGATTGTAGATGATATCCTGGACATCACTGCCACCACTGAGAAACTGGGCAAAACCGCCGGCAAGGACAAGCAAGCCCAAAAGGCGACCTATCCCAGCCTCTGGGGGCTAGAGGAATCGCGGCGACAAGCTCGCCAGCTCATCGATGCGGCCAAGGCGGAACTGGCACCCTTCGGACAGAAGGCTCAACCGCTACTAGCGCTCGCAGATTTCATTACCAACCGCAGTCATTAGGGGAAGTCAAACACCATGCAGGACTTTGGCAACATCCTCGACAACCAGGTGCTGCTGGTTGCTCTCGCCGCCTGTCTGCTCGCTCAAGTATTAAAGGTGACGATTGAGTTGGTCAAAAATGGAAAGGTCAGCGTGCGCATTCTGGTTACCGCCGGCGGCATGCCGAGCGCTCATTCAGCCTTCGTCACCGCTTTGGCGACCGGCGTCGGACAGACGCTGGGATGGGAAACGCCGGAGTTTGCCGTCGCGGCAATTTTCGCTATTATTGTTATGTACGACGCTGCCGGTGTCCGCCAAGCCGCCGGCAAGCAGGCTCGCATCCTCAACCAAATCATCGACGAGCTGTTTCAAGAACACCCCGAATTTA
>CAZJNL010000264.1:0-6752 GCA_964546515.1 uncultured Oscillatoria sp. | reverse complement strand
CACCGGCTCAAAGCCCCCTTTTCTCGCCCCGCCCTCAAAAGCCTCTCCACCACACGGTTTCGGTTGGCTTTCTGTCACTTTTGGATTTATTCTGGCTAGCCCTCCCCTGATTCGCCCTCTCTGTCACTCAACACTTTATTACAGTCCGTTTGCCTTTGGCAAAATCTATCCTCCCTCACCTTTTGCGCATTACCTTAGCTGCAAAAGAGGCAGCCGTTGACAGCTGACTTTTAGTATCTTACTCTAAAATAGCCTGTCTGGAAGTTTTACCGCCGCTGCACCGGCGAGCAACTCCCGCCAAAAACGCCTCAAACCCTTTCCCAGCTTCCCACTCATAGCTATCCTGTCCGTGTTGCTTGCTGCGGGAAAAGCTGTACACTATTAACATACCCCACCATGCCGGTTCAAGTCCTCATACCGCACTTTGGCAAATTCGTCAAGCACCTCTCACCCCCACCCCCAAAAAACTCGTCACTCGTCAGAAATTTCCGCTTGTCTTGCCTGACCCGCCCCTTGTGACAGTTGGCACGGCAGAATAAGGGTTTCAACCGGCAGATCTCAGCCCCCCACCGGCTTGTTGGCGTTTTCGGTTATAAAGCGCCCTCGATTATCAAAGTGTACCACAGCCCTCAAACGACGTAAATACGCTGTTACTTGCAAGTTATTATCATTTATTTTTTAAACCAAAGCTTAACCTTTATTGATTGTTTGCATAGAAGCCCCCGCAACCGATTCGATTTGCTTATACACCGGCAATCCGCCCCCGCCGGCATTTCGTATCGCGATTAACCGTAAAACGTCTAAGTTTAAAGGCTGTAATTACTGCTATATAAAGGTTACAAGTTTGGCTTTTTTATAACTTTCGTTTAATTAATTTGGATTATACCCAGAATTTCGGGGCTGTCCCGCGCTGACTGAGAGCCGGCCCCAAAGGGAGTGCTGAAACTAATTAAACAGAAAACGTATAATTTCAAAAGCTGCTACCTTGTTGTGTCGGCAAGTCCAGGAGTGATTCTTATATAAAACCCGGTTAATCACTTTCGATGTCGCCTCTGGCGCTCCGGGTTTTTGGCCGCTGACTGAGAGCCGGCCCCAAAGGGAGTGCTGAAACTAATTAAACAGAAAACGTATAATTTTTGAGGGTGCAACTTACTGCCAGCCTCTATTACAGAGGGTAAGTTTATATAAAATCCGGTTAATTGCTTTGCGAAGTATTTTCGGGGGAGAGGCGGGGGCGCTGTTCTTATTTCCAGGCGAGCGTGGCCAATCCCCATGCGCCTTTGCGAAAATGACTGTTGTTTGCAGAAAAATCAGCCATTAGCAACCTCTTTTTGCCGCCCCGGCAGGAAATCACAAAACTGCAATTCCGTTTTCTCTAATTGTGGCTGCTGAACTTAAGTGTAGCACACCCCCTCAACCCCGCGCAAGTAGGGCGGGGAAAGTAGGGGGGCGTCCGAAGTCGCGGGGAAAAAGAGGGGAAAAGAGAGGTTGGGAGGGTGTGCTGCAGCGATTTGAAAACCGCTAAATTTAAAAAGTGAGAAGTTGAGTGTCAAAGTCTTTGGCAATTGGACAAAATCCGCTGCTGCGGCTGGAGCGGGTAAACCTGAGTGTGCCGGTGGGGGGCACAGGCGAGACGCCTGTGCTACGAGAGATTTCTTTTGAGGTATTTGAAGGCGAGCGGGTGGCAATTGTTGGCCCGTCGGGTACCGGCAAAACTTCCCTGTTGCGGCTGCTCAACCGGCTCAGCGAACCGACAGGGGGAGCGATTTATCTGGAAAATCGAGACTGCCGGCTCCTTTCAGCGATTGAGCTGCGCCGACAAATAACGCTGGTTATGCAAGAGTCAAAGCTGTTGGGAATGCCGGTGCGAGACGCCCTCGCCTACCCCTTGAAGCTGCGGGGGGTGACGCTGCAGGAAATTGAGCGGCGGGTGGCGGCTTGGGTGGAGCGGCTGCGGATTCCCAGCGACTGGCTGTGGCGAACAGAGGTGCAGCTGAGTGCCGGTCAGCGACAGCTAGTGGCGCTGGCTCGGGCGCTGGTGCTGGAACCGAAAGTGCTGTTATTGGATGAGCCAACTTCTGCCCTCGATGCCGGTCGCGCTTCCGAGCTGATGCGATTGCTGGCGCAACTGCATGGGGGTAAGGCGACAATTCTGATGGCTAACCACCAGCTGGATGTGGCGCAGCAGTTTTGCACGCGGGTGCTGCATTTGCACGCTGGGGAACTCGTCGGGAATCTGCCGGCGGAGGAAATGGACTGGGAGAAATTGCGGGAAAGCTTGATTCAGGCAGAAGTCCGAGAAGCCCGCGAGTGGAGTTGATTTATAGTTAAAAAGAGTGGGGAGTTTCCGGAGGCGGAGCCTCTTGAGGGGCGTTCCCAGAATCGCTATGGGAGTTTCGGGAGGCGGAACCTCTTGAGGGGCGTTCCCAGCATGAGCTGGGAACGAGTCGCTTAATTTAAAGTTCATATTTTCTGGGTTATAATTCTGCGGCAGCTACCTGGGAAAAAGAGCGCACAGGCAAGCTGTGGGAATTTGCGGGCCCTGCCGGTGCGACAGGATTGGAATTGAGGATTTCCAAGTTGAGCCGGTAGCCCACGTTGCGGACGGTTTGAATCAAGCTGGGATCGTGGGGATCGGTTTCAATTTTCTTGCGCAGAGACAGGACGTGAGTGTCAATCGTGCGGGGATTGTCAATAGCGTCTGGCCAAGCGCGGCGCAGCAATTCGGCGCGGGAAAGGGGCGTACCGCCCGCCTGCGCCAAGACATAAAGCAAGCTGAACTCTTGCGGGGTGAGTTCAATCTGTTGCCCCTGAAAGCGAACGCGGCGCTGCACGAGGTCAATTTTCAGGTGGCCATAATCCAGGCTGACAGGGGGTGCGACAGTTCTGTGGCGTCGAATCAGGGCTTCGACTCTGGCTAGGAACTCTTGCATGCCAAACGGCTTTTTCAGGTAATCGTCCGCCCCGGATCTCAAGGCTTCCACAACATCGGTTTCTGTAGTGCGGGCGGACAGCATCAAAATCATGGACATCTGCTGCCGGTGAAGCCACCGGCAAAACTCCAGCCCGTCACCATCGGGCAGTTCTGCTTCCAGGATTACCAGCGAGGGCTGGCGATTGTAGAAAAGATCGCTGGCGTGGCGCAGGTCGGCGGACTGATGGACGGTGTAACCGACTTGCTGTAAGTGCCACCCTAACAGCGAGCGCAAGTGAGGATTGCCCTCGACGATTTGAATACAAGCTGATCCCACAGAAGTTCACCTTCACGTCGGCGGTCTTAAGCGTAACAGAGCATTTGTCATGATTCTGTAACTTGGACTACTGCTGATTTAAAGCAATAGAGAAGCTACGCAAGGAATCGGTAAAGATTCGGTAAAATCTAAGGGCCCGGTGGGTAAAGAGCGCAAGACTCGGCTGACTAGCCGTTACAATAATTTATAAAGACCGTGCTCTAGTTTGAGCAACTTCATGCATCAACCGTCGATTTCCAGCAATATCCCGCGCTGCGAAGCCGCCGGTGCTCTCACCGGCACCAGCGGGTTTCCCAGATCGCTGTCCAGGTGAGTGCCGGTGCTGTCCGCTGCAAAGGGCTTGATACTTTTGCGACGCGCCACAGTGCCGGCTGGCTTTTGCTCGAGCCGGTGGCTCGCTCCGGGCTGGGGACAAAGTTGCCCAAACTGTGAGCCCTGTCAAAAGGCCACCCGCACCCGAACTGGCCTTCCGTACCTGAGTCAAGTCGCCCCCGCCTTGCAAGTGAAGCAATTTGGCATTTCGGCAGACGCTTTTCTGAATCCTTTGTTAGACTACAAATCCAATACCCCTATGAGCTACTAGCTCGCCCGAAGTGCCACTGTGCCGGTCGGCTTTCCCAAGTCAGCCGAGACGCCAGACAGCCTGAGCCGGACACGCTGAAGCAGCCGGTGTCCACCAACCGAAAAAATCAGCCACAACCGGATTGCTTCAACCGCCCGCCGAACTATCTGGCAGCGGGGAGCGTCGATGAAGCCAAAGCCGCACCAGCGCCCCAGCTGACCTGGCCAAAATAAACTCTTTTTACTGTACTCAAGTTACTTATTCAGAGGTCAGACCATGCTTCAAGACACTCAAACCATCCGTCACTATCAAAAACTTACCGACGCCCTTGTCGAAATGTGGAACAGAGGCTATCGGTTCGATGACCTGAGAATGTATTTGGATGGCTATTTAGCCGCCCTCCGGCACTCGAATGCCCTCGCGCCCTATCTCATCCACCGGCTCGAAGAAGACGCAACCCGCTACCTCTACGATACCTCTAACTTTGAAATGCCAGAGCCTCAACCGGAAGCGGATTACTATTAGTGATTTTTGTCAGGGGAAGCCGGAGCGCTCTCGCAATAGCGCGATTCCTTGAAGTGTGGGGGCGACTGAAGTCACCTTTACACAAACGCAGCCGCCAAGGGCGGCTTCCCGCATTGCAGCCCGCAAGGCAAGGGTTTCAAAAGTCAGCCTGCCCCAAAAGCCGGGTTTAGTTCCTAATTATAAGAGCAGCTGGATATAAGCTTAAAAAAACAGAAAATCCCCTCGTTCGTTTAATTAGCTTCTTGAGGGGATTTTTTATTATAGGGAAAAGGAAGCTTTAGGAAGCGAGAGCGACTTCTAAAATTTCCTCCAATTTGCCCTGGTTATACAGCTCAATCATGATATCTGATCCGCCAATAAATTCGCCATTAATGTAAACCTGGGGAATGGTTGGCCAATTAGAATATTCTTTAATCGCCTGACGAATTTCCCATTCTTCCAGAACATTAACTGTCTCGTAGGGGACTCCCATTCTGTTGAGAATCTGCACTACGTTGTTGGAGAAACCGCACTGGGGCATCAGCTTTGTGCCCTTCATAAAGACCAAAATCTTGTTCTGTTTCACCAGATTGTCAATTCGCTCTTTCAGTTCTGGAGTCATGGTTGTGCTTGGAATTGCTTTTTCGGAGTGTGGGTTGAGTGTGCGGAGTGGCTAGAAACCGCGACTGTTAATTAGTTTAACGCTCTCGAACCTAAACCGGCTGGCCGGCAGCCGCCCAGGATTCGGGCGTGTAAGTCTTGAGGGCGAGAGCGTGGAGGACGTTGGTGTCGATTGCCTGGCGCACGGCACCGTAAACGAGCTGGTGCTGCTGCACGAGGCGTTTGCCTTCAAACTGCGATGAGACGACGGTGACTTCATAGTGTTCGCCGTCGCTGCTTTGAGCGTACACCAAGGCGTCTGGCAGTTCCGCCTTAATCATCGCCTCAACCCGATCTGGACTAACCATTCGTATTCCTGCCTTGACTGTTGATTCTCAATCTAATGTAACTTTAGCGGGGTCGCACCGGCAGCTGAGAGGGGAGATCCGGCTGGAAGCATGGCTTGCGGCACCCCCCTCCGGGGCATTCTGCCAAACAGTCCGGAACCGGATTGCGGATGTCAGCCCGCAAGCCATGCCGGCGGTTTTTCAGACAGTAAAGTATTATATCGCCACCGGCAGCCAACTAAAGCAACTGTCACCGGCAAGGGAGCGCTTGGCGCTTTGAGGGGGATGGTGCCGGTTGGCGCAAGGGTACAAGAACTCGCCGCCTCCGCCTCGCCCCCTCCCCCACCCTGTCACGGATACCGCGCCTCGGGGTGGGGCGGGTTTATCAATGTTATCTATTTGTGGCAGGTATTTTGGGTGAGCCCCGCCCCTACTGGCGCTCTACAATATTTTTGCAAATTTTGCAAAAATGGGACTAGCCCGATTGAATCGCGGGCGACAGGATATGCCACCGCTCACTTTTAGGGGTGAGGACTGTCAATTGTGACTTGCTAGAATTCGGGAAGAGGAAAACAGCGCCGGTTTATGGTAAAATTAGAGTTTTGATTGGCCGGTGTTGCGGGAGTCTGACGATTATTCACTGACAAGCAGTGTGACTTCCACTTTTTTAAGTTCGTACAGAGCCTGCTTGCAAATTGCCAAAGGCGCTGTGGTGGCATAGCCCCACACCTGTCTTTCAAACCCCACTCCAAAGGGGTTGTCGGGTAAGGCTTCCTTCTCGCAACAGAAGATAGCGAAGTAAGGATAGTCTGTGTTTTCTAACGCCCAGATAACAAGCTCAAAAGCCGCTCTAATATCTTTTGAGTAGGGGCGTTCAGGCAAATCGAATCTTTCGGCAATAATAAGGTCTAAATCCGTGAGTGAGTCCAGCTGGACGTGTTCAAAGCCGTAACGGTCAAACGAGCCTTCCATGATAGTGCAATCCCCTTGCGCATTTTGATTGATTCGGGATTTCTAGAGAGTCGGTCAAGGAATCCTAGAAACCGGGTTTCTTTTGGCACAGGCAAGGCAATCACAGTTTTTTCAGGGACACAACCCCTCTTTTTTAGCCACGATTTTTAAGACTCGACCGGCGCTCTAAAAATATAATACTAGAGCCAAACCCATCCCGTCAACTGTTGAGATTTATGACGCGATAACTGAGAGCCCTCAGAGGCAGTATCCTTGCAGGGAGGCGGCCAAGTGGTTTTGGCCATTTGCGGTGAGCGGGAGGGGATGAGTGGGGTGCTGCGGCCAATAATGGGCCTAACCGAGAGAGCCTAGTTTTTAGCGGGAGGCTTGAGTGAGATTGCGTCTGGTAGCGCCGGTTTGGTAGAGTTGCAGGGTTGGGGAAACCCTGGAGATGTGCCGGTGGCTTTGATTGTTATTTCCCCTCCTCTACTCTAGAAAAAGAATGCCGACGGACATTATGGCTGGACTGGGCGGGCG
>CAZJNL010000263.1:0-6772 GCA_964546515.1 uncultured Oscillatoria sp. | reverse complement strand
GGCGTCATTTCCGCCCCCACAATCGACTCACCGTAGGCGTAGCCGTGAAACAGCCCAGCCGGTGCCGCCAAAATCGCTAAAACCGGCGTCTGAATTGCCGGTTGCGGCTTCAATACCAGCAGCAAACCCCCCCCAATCACCGACAGAGCGATCGCAATTTCAACCGCCGGCACATTGACGCTCAGCAAATGAATGCCGGTGCCAACCATCGCCGCCACCACAAAAACCGCCGGGATAAACACCCCACCGGCTCGCCCAGCAGCAATTAACCCAATTGCCACCACAAAAGCCAAATGATCAACCCCAATAATCGGATGCGCCAATCCCGACAAAAACCCCTCAAAAAAATTCGACGGCGTTTTGCCTTCCATCATGTGGTGCGCCAGTGCCGGGGCTCCAGCGCTCAGCACTCCCAGCACTGCAACCGCCACAGTGCCGGCACGTTTTGACCCCTCGCGAACCGAAACAATCGCTCCGCCAACCTTGACATTTTTACCAACTTGTGAAACAGTTCCAAATTCCATCTGTACCTCGCAGATTTATGCAATACAACTGCTGGTGGGTGTCCTGACTTAGGGGCCACACCAGTGGCCTGATTACAGTTGCGGTACAGTGCCGGTCTCACACCGAACTTTCCCCGTTACCTCTGGTGGCGGCTCCCCACCACAACCGGCTCTTTGCGTGGCAATTGTAGCACTGTTTGCTGCGTGTGTGGGATAATAGAGGAATGGAGACAACTTTTTTTCCTTTCTCGCTCCTGAAACAGGCAGCCGGCAATAAAATTAACCTCGTTTCTTGGCGGCTGCCTGGAAATGAGTTTGAATTGGTATTAGCATAAAAAAATGTGATTCAAATCGTCTCAAACCACAGGGGAGACTTATCCTCCGGACGCCCGTTATAGTTGACGGTAATCTCTTCCCCCTCCTCCATATCTCTTAAGGCTACATAATCTATTCCTAATTCCTCCATATTCTTAATGTATACCGCATTCGGCTCGTAGGAATGATTGTATAAAGAACCGTATCCCAAACTAAGGGCGGCATCTTCTAAGTTTTCCCCCCACTTGTAGTAGTAGTTGGACAGAACTGTTTTGTCCAGGTACTCCCGATCGGAGTGCGGGACAACAACCACCTGCGCTCGCTCAATAAGCTCTCCTTTGCTGAATCTCTTTTTGGCGAAAACACCCCGCCCTTTTCCGGGAGCAGTGCTTACATAAACCATGTAACCCATGTCGATCTAACTCCTCAACTCAGACTGCTAAATTATTTTAATCTCGTTTAACCTAGTTCCCAGGCGGGAGCCGCTGCCTCCTTTAACTTACCATACAGGAGGCAGATCCCTGACAAATGCGTATCTAGCGCAGCAACTCCTCGAACCTCTGCATCTCCCAAAGCGTTCGGTACAGACCGGCTTGCTGCATCAGATCCGCGTGAGTGCCGGTTTGCACAATCTCACCGGCATCCATCACAAAAATCCGGTCAGCCGTCGCCGCTGCAGACATCTGGTGCGAGATAAAAATCACCGTCTTCCGCATCGTGCCGGCGGACAGATTCTTCAAAATAGCCGTCGCCGTTTGGTTGTCCACACTAGAAAGCGCGTCATCCAGAATCAGCACCGGCGCATCCACCAGCAAAGCGCGAGCCAGCGCACTCCGCTGTCGCTGTCCGCCAGACAGAGTAATCCCCCGCTCTCCCACAATTGTCTCATACTGCTGCGGAAAATTGAGAATTTCCCCCTCAATCTGCGCTTGTTTCGCGGCTTCTTCCACCTGCGCCCGCTCAGCTTGGGGATTGCCGTAGCGGATATTATTTTCAATCGTAGTGCTGAACAGGAAACTGTCTTGCGGCACATAAGAGATCGCCCCCCGCAAGTCGCGCAATCGCAGCTCGGTAATGTCGCAGCCATCCAAAAACAGCTGCCCTCTGGCAATATCCAGCAGGCGGGGAAGCGCATTCGCCAGAGTCGATTTGCCCGCGCCCACCGGCCCCACAATGGCCACTGTTTCGCCGGCAGCAATCTCAAAACTGACATTTCTCAGAGCCGGTGTAGCCGCTC
The DNA here is from genome assembly GCA_964546515.1 of uncultured Oscillatoria sp. GTDB lineage: Bacteria > Cyanobacteriota > Cyanobacteriia > Cyanobacteriales > Oscillatoriaceae > Oscillatoria. Next base: position 4,717 of record CAZJNL010000263.1, on the reverse strand, counting down.
CCGGATAAGTGTAACTCAGATTGCGTGCCCTGACAGAACCCAACACCGGCACCGGCAGAGAAATCGCGCCCATATCGTCTTTAATTTTCGGCTTTTCTGTCAGAATTGCCTCTATGCGGTCGATACTCACTTCCCCGCGCTGGTAGGCAGTAATCGTAAAACCCAGCAGCGCCGTCGGGAAAACCAGACGCTCGACATAGAGAATCAGAGCGATAAAATCCCCAACCGTAATTTCCCTCGCCACAATCGCGCCGGAACCGAACGCCAGCAACACCAGCAAACTCAAACTCGCCAAACCTGAAAGAATCGGAAACAGCTGCGTGCGAGTTCTAGCCAGCTTTAGATTCGCTTCCAGAAGCCGCTCGTTAGACTCGCGGAAGGCGCGGCGCTCGTTTGACTCCTGAGCGTAGATTTTAATCAGCGAGATGCCGCTCATATCCTCTTGGATTAGCTCGCTCAAATCCGAGAGTTCCTCTTGCACAGCCAGCTGCTGATTGCGCAGGCGATCGGCAAACAGCTGAACCAGTATCAGCATCAAAGGATAGACAGAGATAGCCAGCACAGTCAGCCGCAGGTTAATCGCCATCATCACCGGCAGAGTCAGCCCGTAGGCAAACACCGTATTTGCCAGACTCAGCACCGCAAACCCCAGCAGCCGGCGGATATTATCCACATCAGAAGTTGCGCGGTTAATCAAGTCACCCGTCGGGTTGCTGGCAAAATAAGACGGTTCCAGGGTGAGCAAGTGCTCAAAAATCTTCTGTTTGAGGTCAAATTCCACCTGACGCCCCACCCCAAACAGCAACAGGCGCGACGCCACCCGGATCGCCCACATCACAGTTGCCAGCACAAAGATCGGCAGCACATAGGGCCAAATCTCAGAAAAGTTGAATGCGAGCTTGAGTTTGTCAATGCTGTTGCGAATCAGCAGGGGAATGTACACCCCCAGCCCATTGACAATCAGCAGGGCGAGGATGCCCGCCAGTGCCTGACGCCAGTGGGGGCGCAGGTAAGCAGCCAGTTTTTGCAGTCGAGAGCGAGCCATGAATCAGGGTAAAGTTTGAGGAAAATCGTCCTGTCGTCAGCGGGTGAGGAGAAACCCGGTTTCAAGTTACCCAACCGGTGTCCCATCTTAAATTGGTAGCTGTCCTAACGTTCCCAGTGCCGAGAACAGAGGCAGCGCCCACTCCCGAATGTAGCACTAAATCAGAATTACGGCGGGGCTGGGCAAGTGTTAACGGGATAAAGAGCTGGCAAAGCCTTGTTCAGGACACTATTTGTGGCGGTCAGTCCTTCGATGCTGGGCACCCAATCTACAAACCCCTGTCCTGTGCGTATGGGGGCGTCTTGACCCAATCTGTCAGCAAGCCAGTCAGCCGACACCGGCGCGCTAGACAGCAGTAAAAACACCAGCGCCACCATTACCCGTTCTGTGAGCTTTTTCCTGGATTCTTGGGCTTTCTTTCCATCCTTATCGTCCTCTAACTTTCTCATCCCTTCCTTCAAGGCTTGCAGCAAAATCACCAGCACTAGGCCCAGCGGTTTAAGCGGGAAGGTGAGGATGACCCACAGAGTTGTTATTATGGTGCAGTTCCCGTAGGATGGCAATCTTAATACGAAAAAGACGACAATCAGCAGAGCAATCGCTGTCCCAAGATAGCTTCCATAGTCTTTTTGAAATAAGTTCTTGATCACCGGCACGAGAAAAGAGCCGAGCCACAGTAAAATGATAAAGCTAATTAAGGTTGGTAACATGGCAGTGCGGGAGTTTTATAGTGGGAATGGGGCTGGTTGACGTGCGGAACTAACATTGCCATCGCCTGACTCGGCTTGAGTTGCCGGTGGCTGGCTGCAGCCCGCACTTGACAAATTGCATATTTTGTGCTATTATACATGACTCCTCTACGGTTAGACTTTCAGAGCTGCCGGTGCGGGCAATCTGCTGACCTCAGCAGTGCTGCCAAGACTGGCACGAACTTAACATTGTTCGGCGCAAATCTTCCATCCTTTCGTACCGGCTGGGTTGGTTTCGGCAAGAAATCCAAGGTGTGAGCGACAGCACTCACGCCACTGCTAGCGCCAGCCAGCCTCGCAAAAAATAGTAAATCAAAGTGAAGAATTCATTAACAGAACGCTCGCTGCGCATCAGGGCTTGGGCGCTGGGAACAAAGTCTGCAAACAGCACGCTGTGCCTGAAGGGTTCACAAAGTCGCTCGTACAAGTCGATAGAGTTGGGAATCACCTCTAGGCCCAGCCTTTCAAACGTCAGCTTGGCCCGACCGACATCCAGGGTAGAAGCCACCAAGATCAGCGGCTCCCTCGGATCGGGTGCCTCCTGGGTCAAGATTCTTTTTACTTCTAGGGCACTGCTGTAGATATCGAAGCTGTTGTCGTCAAAGCGGATGTCCGGCAGGCCCAGCTTGTCCAGCAGGCGGAGCGTAGCGTCTGCCTCTGTGCGCCGTGCGCCACCAACTGACCGCATCCCGGCGCTGACAATCACCAGGGGGCGATTGCCCAAATCTCCCTGCTGCCGGTACTGTTGAAAAGCCGCCAGGATGCGCTCGCTGGTATCTGCCACCTGCATTTGAGTCCCGTAGCGCAGCCCTGGCTGAGTCACCGTCCGCCCCAAGACCACAATCGCGCCTGCCTTTTGAGCCGGTTTGGGCTCGCCGCCATCTTGCGGACAAATAGCCCACCTCTCCAAACCCTGCCGGCTGACGGTGTGTTCTAGCTGCAGGGCTATCCAAGGGTTGCTGGAAACCAGCAAAATCAGCACTGCTGCAAAAACCAGCTCGGACTTAACTGTTTTGACGATCGCCTTTCCCGGTTTCCGCTCCTCGGACTTAACTGTTCTGACGATCGCCTTTCCCGGTTTCCGCTCCTCGGAGTTAACTGTTCTGACGATCGTTTTTCCTGTTTTCGGCTGGCTTTCCACCCACAGATATTGCCTGCAAGCAGCGATTAACAGCACTACCGACAGACCCAGCGGCTTCAGCGGTAAGGACATAAGGCCCCACGCAAACTGACTGAATGGATCGGCTGGGGAGAAAAACGCACCGATCAGGGTGATCGCCACTGTCACCCGCACGAACCAGAACGCGGAGTCTCTGGGCGCTACTTGCACCAGCAGATACCAAAGCAGAAGGGCAATCAGCACCCAAAGCACAACTTGGGCTAGCGGTGGAAACATTGACGCACTCTCTCCCTACCACTTGTGGGCAGACTCTATCCTCCTCCAGTCCCGACCCGACAAAATTTCTTTACAAATATACTTGTTTCTTAAAATTCCAGAAATGCCGGTCAGGGTAATATCCTAATTAGGCGCAAGCGGCTGTCCCGTTTGCCACTATTTTGCAATATTTCCCCATCCTCTCAGCGCTCTGCAGCTGACGCAGCAGCTTAAACAATGTGCCAAAATTCACGCTTGATTAAAAGTTATAAAAAACAGCGGTGCCCACCACAGTTATCCCCTTTTCTAGGTAAAATAGGTGGGAAGATCGCCATGAATAAATAACTGTATAACAGGAATTTACGAAAAGGTTTGTCCGCCGACCTGCTAAGAAGCTTTTGCGTTGGCCGCGCCGCTACGCTAACGCTCCCCACACCCTGTGAAAATCGCTGTTTCCCGCGACCGCAGAGACGTTGCGAGCAACATCTCTACAGTTTCGCCTATTTTCAAGTCAGCTGGCGGGCGCTTTGGAAATATTTACAAAAAAAGGCAGCTCTGCGATTGATAATCGCGTCAATTGCCTGGGCACCTTAACTGCAGGGGCAACCCCCACGCCCCCCTTGCTGAGCTGAAGTTGCCAAATTTTAGCCCTGTCCTTGCATTGCCCAAACTCAAAACGGTCGCAACTGGAGTCCCTATATGGAAGTTAATCATCTGCTGAGGCTCTACAACCAAGGAGAAAGAAACTTTGCCGGTGCGGACTTGCAAGGAGCCGACCTGAGCGGTGTCACCCTGATCGAGGTCAACCTCGCCGGTGCGAACCTCATGGGAGCCAATCTCAGTCGGGCTTTCCTAACCAAGTCAAACCTGAGTGATGCCTTCCTCAACTGGGCGGATCTGAGTTTTGTGAAAATGAGCGAAGGAAGTCTCGCAGATGCCGACTTAACCAAGGCTAACCTCACCGGCGCTTTCTTGGTGAAAGCAGACCTGTCAAAAGCCAAGCTCAGTGGTGCCACGCTCACCGGCGCGAACCTGCGAGGTGCCAACCTCGGGCGCGTCAATTTATGTGGAGCCAACCTCACCGACATCAACCTGCGAGGTGCCAACCTCAACCGAGCCAATCTCAACTGGGCGAATCTGGCCGGTGCCAAACGAGCGTGGAGCCACCTTGGATAAAGCCTTCTTAAACGGTGTCAACCTGAGTGACGCTTTTTTGAACGGGATTGACCTCAATGGCGTCGATCTCAACGGCGTTGACTTCAGCAACGCTAAACTCAGTGGTGTCAACCTGCAAGATGCCAACCTGATGGCTGCCAATTTCAAGGCGGCTAAAATGCGGGGCGGCAGCTTGACTGGGGCGAACCTGACTGGATGTGACCTGACAAAGGCATTTCTCAATAAAGCCAACCTGAATTGGGCAAATCTCAGTAACGCAGATTTGAGCGGTGCCGATCTCAGCTCGGCGCACTTGCTGGGAGTCAAAATCGAGGGAGCCGATTTTACCTGCGTCACCCTGACTGAAGAATCCCGCCGCTACCTCTGCTTAAT
>CAZJNL010000262.1:0-6791 GCA_964546515.1 uncultured Oscillatoria sp. | reverse complement strand
TTTCCTTGGCGCTCTACCCTGCGGGCGATCCGCCGCGTCCTGTGGCGGTTTATTTAAGAACTAATTTTCACAAATCAAATAGAACCGCTAGATTAAGGAATTTCACTCATCGTCCAGTATTTGTTGAGGGTGCCAATCGCATCAACGAAGCTAGAAAAAGTCACCGGCTTCAGAATATATCCCGCCACATTGAAGTTATAGGCTTCCACCTTATCTCTATCTTCATTAGAGGTGGTAAGCACAATTGCCGGGATCATCCTCAGGTGAGGGTCAGCTCGCAATTCCCGCAGAAATTCTATGCCATTCATCTTGGGCATATTGATGTCGAGCAAGATGAGCCGGCGCAGGGGGGGGATTTGTGGTGGCTTGCCATTTCCCCGCAACATAGCCAGAGCCTCTAGCCCATTTGTGGCGACATAGAGCGGGTATGTGATATTGTTTTTTTTGAAGGCTCGGCGGACGTTCATCACGTCAACCTCATCGTCCTCTACAAGTAATAAATTAAACATTTTATCTGACATATTTTAGTTTTGTTGAACCGCTTGCTTTTGCCAGGTAAAGCGAAAAGTTGCGCCTTGACCTTCTCGGGAGTCCAGCTGGATAGTTCCCCCCTGGTTCTCCACAATTTTCTTGACGATCGCCAGTCCGATGCCGGTGTTTTCCACAATGTCGCGAGCTGACAAAGTCTGAAAGATAACAAACACTTTCTCGTGGAACTGGTGGGCGATTCCGGGGCCGTCATCAGCCACAGCAAATTCGTAAAAATACCCTTTATCTTTAACTGATATTTTCACATGTCCAGCCCCTCTGCTGTTGTGTTTGATAGCATTACCGATCAGATTAGCAAACACCTGCTGTAGGGGCAAACGCTCTGTCTCCAGTGCCGGCATTCCCGGTTCAACTTCCACGGTGAATGAAGGTGCCGGTGCGATAGAATCAATCACATCTGCGAGCAACTTACTGACATCCACGGTTTCCAGAGAAGTTTTAACCCTTCCGACGCGGGAATACTGCAGCAGTCCGTTAATGAGCGCTTCCATGCGCTGCACGCGACCGCGCAGCAGAGTCATTTGGTGCTGAGTCTCCTCAGTCAGCGCCTCGCCGAGGTCTTCTTCAATCCAGCTGCTGAGGTTGGAGATTGCCCGCAGCGGCGCTTTCAAATCGTGGGAAACCACATAAGCAAACTGGTCGAGTTCCTGATTGCGCTTCCGGAGTACCGCAGTGGTGTTAGCCAAAATAGCAGTCGTGCGGGCCAATTCTTCGGCTCGCGCTCGCAGCGCCTCCTGCGCCTCTACGCGGTGCGTGATATCTTCAACCACCCCCATCAGAGATTGATTGCCCTCCCGGTGACGCAGCAGCGAGACAGTCAAATTCACCCACACCGGCGACCCATCTTTGCGAATGTAACGCTTTTCCAGCGAGTAGGTTTCCATCTCACCCGCTTGCAGCTTTCGCAACATCCCCAGATTAGCCGGCAAGTCATCCGGGTGGGTGAACTCTTGAAACTTCCGCCCCAGAAGTTCTTCCCGGCTGTAGCCCAAAATGTCACAGAGCTTTTGATTAACCACAAGAAACTGCCCGTCCAGTGTCTTTTCAGCTATCCCGACAGCCGCCTGCTCGAAAGTGGCGCGGAAGCGCTGCTCGCTCTCCGCCAAAGCAGCCTCTGCCCGCACCCGCTCGGTGATATCCTCGAAGGTACACAGAATTCCCACCACCTTCCCCGCCGCATCCGTCAGGGGAACTCTGTTGGCATCCACCCAAATCGGTTGGCTCTCGGGCAACTGCAGCTCGAAGCGCTCGACAATGTGATAAATCGGCGCATTCGTTTCCACCACTTGCCGGTCTTCCTCGCGTATGCGACCGGCTTGCTCTCGGCTGACCGGCAGGTCAAAGTCCGTCAAGCCAATGATATCCGCGGGACTGTTCAAACCCAGCAGCCACGCCATATTGTTATTGCACCCCAGGTAGACAGAATTCCCATCCTTCCAAAATATAAACTGCGGGATGCTGTCCATCACCAGCTGCAACATTTTCTGCGATTCGCGCAGAGCCTTCTGAGCTTGCTGGCGCTGGGTGATGTCGTTGTTGATTTCTAAAATCGCCACCGGCAGGCCCTCGTCGTCCCGCTGCAAAGTCCAGCTGCTGGCCACAGTCACTTTTGTGCCGTCTCGCTTAGTCTGAACCAGTTCCCCCTCCCAGTGCCCCTCGCGCAGCAACAATTGTTTGATTTTATCCTGAGGTTGGGGAAATTGGGTTTGCACAAGCGCGTGAGCGTTTTTCCCTTGGGCTTCTTTCTTTTTCCATCCGTACAGCCGTCTGGCTCCCTGATTCCAATAAGAAATCGTACCGTTGAGATCGAGTACCATAATGCTGTCATTCGCTAGATCCAGCAACTGCGCTTGGTTGCGCACGGTTTCATCCGCTTTGCGGCGCTCCGTGATGTCCCGGCAAATCGCAATGAACTTTAGCTGATTGCCGGTGCGCATCTCGCTGACAGCCAGCTCCATTGGGAACTTAGTGCCGGTAGCCCTTCGCCCGACGGTTTCCCGCCGGCAGCAGCACAGCTTAGCGCTAGCCGTTCCCAGAAAATAGGTGAGCGGATCGCCAGTCGTGTCCTGACGAACTGGCTCAGCTATCAGCCGCCTCAGGTTCGCTCCATTGATTTGCGCCGCTTTATAGCCGAAAATCCGCTCGGCTTGCGGATTGAACGACTCAATATTCCCCAGCTCGCTGAGCGTGATAATGCCATCGGCGGCGCTGTCTACCACAGCCTGAATGCGAGCCTGACTCTCTTGCAAACCCGCTTCCCGCGCTGCCACTTCCCGCTCTAAACGGTGAAACAGATGCCAGGAGGCGCAACCGCCAAGCAGGCTGGCAAGCATTGCAGCCCACTGCACGGCGCTGGCACTTCTCTGCCAGTATAAGATTTGCTCATTGAGCTGGCGCTGCAAGGAATCCTCGGAGGCGACAAACTCTGCAATCTGCTTGCGCAGGGCATCCATCTTCAATTTGCTTTCCACCAGCAGGGCAGTCAGTTCTGGCGATCGCCCTGTTTGGCTGCCCAACCTCTCGATCGTCTCCAGCGTCTTGCCCGAGAGATTCATTCTCTGCTGAGCGCTTTCTTCAATTTTTTCAAACTGCTGACGCCTGGTGGGATTGTTCTCAACCAGAACTTCGAGTTTTTCCAGCGAGTCAGGCAAGACGCTGTTTGCTACCTTATAGGGTGCCAGAAATTCAGGACGCCGCGTCAGCCCGTAACCCCCGATGGCGGTTTCGGCATCCACCACAGTTGCCAGCAAGCGATTGGCTTGCCAAAGTACCCGCTCGCTTTGTCGCACCTGCTTTTGAGCCGCTTTGGCGTTAGACTCCAGCCACGCAAATGCCAGCAGTGAGGCGAACAGACAGGTAACTGGGATGGCTACAATCAGCGCCCCTTGCCTGCGCACCGGCGAGTTGAGCCATCGGGAGTGCCGGAGTTTGGTGAGGAAGGCATCCATTGATTCTTGTCCCGAATGGGTAGTGTTGTTTTTTTTACAGCCTGGAATGTAGCTAATTTTATATTGCCCCACCGGAGGGTCAGAACGCTTGCCCCACAGGAGGCCGAGCCAAATTCCCTCTTACTCTCTGCCTATACCCTCTTGGCGTCTTGGCGTCAATGCGGTTCATTCTTTATTCCATCCGCAAAAACGGCTGATAGCCGCAATCCCCTGAACTCCTCACCGCCGCACTGCGGCAACAAGCGTCAGAATAAATCCCGGAAACAGGACTCAAATGCCCCAGGGAAACCCCCATGAAATCAGCAGTAAGCCACATTAGCCGGTTGCTAGTAGCCTTCATCCTAGCGGCAACCCTCACCGCACAAAGGGTGCCGGCACACTCCCCTGTCCCACCGGCCCCCCGCGCCGGGGGCGGCCACGGGGGGCGGCCACGGGGGGGGCAGCCACGGGGGCTGCCCCTACTGCGGACTGTCCCCGCACCGGGGGGAGGCCACGGGGGGAGGCCACGCCGCGCCGCGGCTACTGCGGCGCTCGAACTCGAAGACATCCTCAAGCAAGAATCCTTTCGCGAGGCTGTCACCGCAATCGAGCGCAACTGGGAAGAGTCCTATGAGGATTACTTTAAGGCTAATCTCGCCGAAGAGCCGCTGACGGCGGAGGATATTGGGGCAACTCTCGACAGAATCGGGCGCAAGACCGGCACAAGGTTTTATTTTTTTGGCCGCCCCGATCTATATGGTTCCAGGCTCGCAGCAATTGGAACTGGTGTTAATTACCCCCCAACGCCAGCCGGTTCGCATTCTGGTACCGGCAGCGCCGATCGAGGCGCTGCTCGAGGTAGTTAAAGATTTCGGCGATCAAATCAAAAACCCCAGAAAAATCAAGACCACCTCCTACCTGCAACCAGCGCAACAACTCTATCAGTGGATGGTTGCGCCGCTGGAAAGCGAGCTGCGAGCTGCTAGCGCCGCTGATCTTCTGCGCGGGGCCTGGATTGCGCACCCTACCGCTGGCTGCTTTGCATGACGGGCAGCAGTTTCTGGTAGAAAAGTATCAGCCAAGGGGCGCATCCCCGCCTTCAAGCTCACCGATACGCTCTACACTGACATCCGCAATTCCCGCGTCCTGGCAATGGGGGCGTCAGAATTCCAAAATCTCGGTCCGTTGCCGGCTGTGCCGGTGGAACTGTCCGCAATTCTGGACAAATTGTGGCCGGGTCAAACTTTCCTCAACCAAGCCTTCACTTTGGATAATCTGCTCTCTCAACTGAGGAAAGAGTCTTTTGGGAACCCTTAAGGGTTTCAAAAGTAGAAGGTGTGGGCAAATACCGAGGTGGCCGCCACAGATCCCACTTGCTAGGGTGGGGGTGTGGGCATTAAGTGGACAGCATGACACCCGCACAAACTCTGCTCAAGACCCCGATCGACTCCTCTGAAGGCACCCGGAAGGCTGGATTCACCGTTGGCGGTGTGTCCTACCAGGTTAACCAGGCGCAAGGCACGATCGCCTGCTCGTTTACGATCCCTGTGGTTCTGTCCACAGACGACACTACAGGCGATCTGATTATCAGCGCTAAAGACTTCCTTGAACTGGCTCCCTGAGCCTTACCCGCTATCGCCTTTAAGGCGCAATTCAACCTGTGGCTTACAAGACTTGCCTGTTGGCTTTCACCAAGGATTTTTCTAAGACTTCCACTCCCGCTAAGGGAGATGAAGTTACCGTTACTGCTAACGCAGTGCTGTATATCCCAGAGCCAGTAGTTGACTATTTCAATATTCCGAATGTAGAGCTTAGTGACTGGAGAGGAGGATATTATCAAGTCTTACACTTATAAGATGTACAAAGACTTCTCCGACTCTACTGGCACTGACGTAACTGTCCCCGAAAACGGCACTAAGAGGGGTGGCTTTACTAATAGCGGTCGCACAGTAAGGTTAAAGCACCAAGAGTTAAAGACTTCCAGAGATCGCCCTAGGACCTGTTCGATCGAGTTCCCTAGGTTTTTCAATATCGTTAAGAGCTCTCAGGCTTTAGGTCAGATGCTCACTGCCAATCAGCCAGACACTTGGAAACTTGACGGCGGTCGCAGCTATCCCTTTGTTGCGAACACGACCAAGGGGGTGCTACCCGGCTATGTTTCAGGTGCCTGGGTAGTTAGCGGCATCGTTACGCCCACTAACGCCGATGACACTAGCCAAGTGGGCGGCACTACGACTACCAAGAGCGGTAGGAAAGCCTCTGCTTAATCTATGGCACTGTTTCCGCTCGGTACAGTACACCCTACAAAGGATGCTTGGAAGTCAATCAATCTATCTTCAGACTTTTCTGGAGTGGTGCTTGCCTTCCAGACATTCAATGGGGAGGGGTTTGATAGGGTGTTTTCTTGGGTGCTGGTTAGGAGGGTGTGGAACCTAGCCGGCAGCAAACTGCACGATAAACCTAGCAGGGTATTCCCCTCTGAGAATGATTTACTGCTGCCACTTGCCTGCCCGATTATATCAATGTTAATGGACAGCGTTGGGAGCGCTGCAATTCCTCAATTGCTACCGATAATTGCAATTCTTGACAGCCGCATGTTTTGGGACTATAATTATGACATTTTGCCTGGTTTAAAATGCCGTTGCTAGAATAGGTGCAGGCAGTGTTTCCACTGCGGTATACCGCAGTCCCACTGGAGTTGTCACGGCTGTTACCGCTTATAAACGGCACCCTAGCTTGTGTCACAGGCACCAGCATAAATAAATATTTAAATCCAAGCTTTAATATTTGGCCATATAGCCCTGTTCAGTCACCCTACCGCCCACTAGGGTTACTTTTCCATTTAGAGGGCTGGATAGACTTATTTCAGACTCAACGATCTTAGATATGACTAACAAACCAGTTGAATTCCGATGGGCTGCCAAAATCATAGACAGAGGGCGTCTAAATCCTGCTATAACAGGCAGCTATGCTGTGATGGGGTGGAGTAGGGGTGAGAAGAGAGTGGCAGAAGGGCACCTGCGCATACAGGGTGCGTACAATCGAATGACACTAGACCATGTTTTTATCGCACCTATAAGTGAAGAACTCAAGAAAGCAATAAGAGCCGCTCCATCTCTAGGTAGCTCTCTAACAATCGCAGTGGTATCTGCTGATGCTTTACCTGTCGAACCGTATTACTTTTGAATACGCAACATAAAGAAACCCCCCTGAGTTACTTTTCAGGGGGGTCTTTATTTGATTAATTTGTCAGCAAACCGTGACCGTACCGGCGGTTTGCTGAGGTCTGGAGCTATCAAGTCCTCAGGCGGCGAA